>JAYVBO010000473.1:0-2889 GCA_043750435.1 Betaproteobacteria bacterium
CTGCTGAACGAGGCCCCGGCGAGCGCCGAGTTGTATGAAAACCTGCGCTACGACGTGGCCGGCCTGGTTCGCGCGCCGCTGGAATGGGCGCTGAACGCCGAACTGGCGGCCACCGCCGCCATCCAGAAAGCGCGGCGGGCCCACTGAGCCTGCCGGCTTGGCCACTGTGGCCAGGCCGGCTTGCACGCTGAAAGCGGAAGGCGCCAGGGACAGGTCCGAATCCGGCGAGTGTCGGTCCGGCAGCTGCCTATCATGGCCGCATGGTTCTTGACGCCGATGCCGCCTACCTCGCCCTGCGCACCCGCGACGCCCGCTTCGACGGGCGGCTGTTCGTGGGCGTCACGTCCACCGGCATCTACTGCCGGCCGGTGTGCCGCGTGCGCATCCCCAAGCGCGAGAACTGCCGCTTCTTCGACACCCGCGCGCAGGCCGAGGCCGCCGCCTTCCGGCCGTGCATGAAGTGCCGACCCGAGATCGCGCCGGGCCTGTCGCACACCGATTCATCGCGCACCCTGGCCGACGCCGCCGCGCGGCTGGTTGAACACGCCGTGCACAGCGGCGTGCCCATCGCCCTGCCCGCGCTGGCCGCGCGCCTGGGGGTGACCGACCGCCACCTGCGCCGCATCTTCCAGGCCGTACACGGCGTGGCGCCGCTGGACTACATCACCACCCAGCGCCTGCTGCTGGCCAAGCAGTTGCTGACCGACACCGCCCAGCCCATCACCCAAGTGGCGCTGGCCAGCGGCTTCGGCAGTCTGCGCCGATTCAATGCGGCCTTCGCCGAGCGCTACCGCTTCAACCCGACGCAACTGCGCCGCACGCGCGCCCTGGCCCCCGGCGATGAACGCGCCCCAGCGCGCAACGCCGCGCCGCCAGAGCGGCCGCTGCGCCTGGCCTACCGCCCGCCGTATGACATCGAGGCGGTGCTGGGCCACTTCGCGCGGCGCGAGGTGCGCGGTGTTGAACAGGTCGACCTGGCCACGCTGACCCTGCGCCGCACCGTGGCCCTGCACCACCAGGGCGCGCTCGTGGCGGGCTGGCTGGAAACGCGCTTTGTGCCCGACCGGCACGAGGTGCATGTGCGCACCTCGGCCAGCCTGGCACCACTGCTGGGCGCGGTGCTGCAGCGTGTAAGACTGGGCCTGGACCTGGACGCCGACCCGGCCCAGATCGACCCCGTGATGGCCCTGCTGCCGGTGCCCGCCCGGCCCGGCGCGCGGCTGCCGGCCGGGCTGGACGGCTTTGACATCGCGCTGCGCGTGATTCTGGGCCAGCAGGTGACGGTGAAGGCCGCGCGCACCCTGGTGCAGCGCGTGGTGGACCGCTATGGCGAGCCGCTGGAAACGCCCTTCGCCGCGTTGACCCATGTCTTTCCCAGCGCCCAGGCCATTGCGGCCGCCGACCCCGAAACCATCGGCAAACTGGGCATCGTGCGCCAGCGCGTGAAGGCGCTGCAGGCGCTGGCCGCGACCGTGGCCAGCGGCGCCATTGAACTGCACCGCGGCGCACCGCTGGCCGCCACGCTGGACGCCCTGCGCGCCCTGCCCGGCATCGGCGACTGGACGGCCCAGGTCATCGCCATGCGCGCGCTGGCGTGGCCCGATGCCTGGCCGGCCAGCGACATCGGCCTGATGAACGCCCTGGGGTCGCGTGAACCGAAAGTCATCACCGCCCAGGCCGAAGCCTGGCGGCCTTGGCGCGCCTACGCCGTGATGCAGCTCTGGCAGCACTTGGAAACACAGCCATGAAAACCGCTCTCGTCGCGCAAACGCGCATCAACAGCCCGCTGGGCCCGCTGACCCTGGCCGCCACCGCGCAGGGCCTGGCGCTGGCCTGGTTCGACGCTCAGGCCCACCGCACGGCAACGGTGGACGCGCCCGAACAGGCCGACCACCCGGTGCTGCAGCAGGCGGCCCGCGAATTCAGCGCCTACTGGGCCGACGCGCGCAGCGTGTTCACGCTGCCGCTGGACCCGCAGGGCACGCCCTTTCAGCATGCGGTGTGGCGGGTGCTGCGCGGCATCGCGCCGGGCACGCTGCTGAGCTATGGCGAAGTGGCCCGGCGCATCGCCAACCCGGCCGCCGTGCGCGCGGTGGGCGCAGCCATCGGGCGCAACCCGCTGGGCATCATCGTGCCCTGCCACCGCGTGGTGGGCAGCAACGGGGCTTTGACGGGCTATGCCGGCGGCCTGCCGCGCAAGCAGGCGCTGCTGCAGCACGAGGGCGCGCAGGTGGCCATCGCCGGCACGGCGCCGGGCTGGCCCAACGCGGCCGCCGTGACGGCTGCCGCATGAAGCCGCGCGACCTGCTGGAACTGCTGGCCCTGGGCGGGCTGTGGGGCGGCTCTTTCCTGTTCATGCGCCTGGGCGCGGCCGACTTCGGCCCGCTGGCGCTGGTCTTCATCCGCGTGGCCGGCGCGGCGGCCCTGCTGATGCCGGTGCTGCTGGCGCGCGGCGAAGGGCCGGCGCTGCGCCGGCACTGGCGCGCCATTGCGGCGGTGGGGGTCATCAATTCGGCCCTGCCTTTCGTGCTGTTCGCGGTGGCGGCATTGGCCTTGACGGCCGCGCTGATGTCGGTGTTCAACGCCACGGCCCCGATCTGGGGTGCGGTGGTGGCCTGGCAGTGGCTGGGTGAACGGCTGACCCGGGCGCGCGTGCTGGGCCTGGTCATCGGCACCCTGGGCGTCATTGGCCTGGCCTGGGGCAAGGCCGATTTCAAGCCCGGCGCCCTGGGCATCAGCCCGGCGCTGGGCATCGCGGCCTGCGTTGGGGCCACGGTGTGCTACGGCATCGGCGCCAACCTGTCGCGCAAATTCCTGGTCGGGGTGGCGCCGATGGCGGTGGCGGCCGGCAGCCAGTTGGCAGCGGCCGTGGTGCTGCTGGTGCCGGCC
>JAYVBO010000474.1:0-6724 GCA_043750435.1 Betaproteobacteria bacterium
CGCCTGCGCCTCGGCGTCCAGGCGCTTGAATTCAGCGTCCAGCTGAGCCTGCTCGGCGCGTGCGCTGTCGATGGCCGCGAACAGCTGGCGCGACTCGAAGGCCGTCTTCACCAGCAGCAGCGCACTGACCAGCAGCGCCACGATGAGCAAGGCGTTCAGCTTCATGCTCACGTCACCGCCGTGCGCTCGGCCACGCGCAGAACCGCAGAACGCGAACGCGGATTGCGCAGCACTTCCAGTGCGTCGGGCTTGACGCGCGCCACCGATTCCAGCCGCATCGGCTTGGCCGGCGCGAAAGGCGCGCGGCGGTCGACCTCGTCGCGGCTTTCGCGGGCGATGAAAGTCTTCACGATGCGGTCTTCCAGCGAATGGAAACTGATCACCACCAGCCGGCCTTGCGGCGCCAGCAAATCGAGCGCCGTCTTCAGACCTTGTTGCAGCGCCTCAAGCTCGGCGTTGACGTGAATCCGAAGAGCTTGAAATGTGCGCGTTGCAGGATCCTGGCCCGGTTCGCGGGTCTTGACGACGCGAGCCACGAGCGCGGAAAGATCAGTGGTTGTGCGGATGGCAAGCCCGCCTTCGCGGCCAGCGACAAGCGCCTTTGCAATCTGAAGAGCAAACCGTTCTTCGCCGTATTCACGTATGACCTCCGCAATTTCGCGCACCTCGGCACGCGCCAGGAATTCGGCTGCTGTCTCACCGCGCGTGG
Source organism: Betaproteobacteria bacterium (assembly GCA_043750435.1). GTDB lineage: Bacteria > Pseudomonadota > Gammaproteobacteria > Burkholderiales > Burkholderiaceae_C > Rubrivivax. Next base: position 710 of record JAYVBO010000474.1, read on the forward strand.
TGTCCATGCGCATGTCCAGCGGGGCGTCAAAGCGGAAGCTGAAGCCCCGCTCCGGGTTGTCGATCTGCGGCGAACTGACGCCCAGGTCCAACAAGATGCCAGCGACCTTGTCCACCCCGCGCGCCGCCAGTTCGCTTTGCATGTCGGCAAAGCTGGCGTGGCAGATGGCAAAGCGCGGGTCGGTGATTTCTGCCGCTGCGGCGATGGCTTCCGGGTCTTTGTCGAAAGCCCACAGGCGGCCGGCGGGCGACAGCTGCGCCAGCACCGCGCGGCTGTGGCCGCCACGGCCGAAAGTGCCGTCCACGTAGACGCCGTCTTGCTGCGTCACCAAGGCCTCGACGGCTTCGGTGAGCAACACAGCGGTATGGGTCCATGCTGCTGGGGGCGTAACGGGCGTGTTCACCGGACAACCAGGTTGCGCAGCGCTTCGGGCCGGCCGGCTTCCAGGGCGGCGGCTTCCTTCGCTTCGTAGCGGGCCATGTCCCACAATTCGAAGTGCGGCCCGACACCCATGAACTTCACATCCTTGTCCAGACCCGCCCAGGCACGCAGCTCGGGCGGTATCAGCACGCGCGAGGAGCCGTCGATCTCGACTTCGGTGGCACTGCCGATGAAGAAGCGCCGCCAGGCGTCGTTCTCGCTGGACAACTCCAGCAGTTGCGCTTCCAGCGCTTCCCACACCGACAAGGGGTACAGGCCCAGGCAACCGTCGAAGTGCTTCGCAACGACCATCTGGCCGCTGACGGTGGCCATCAGCAGGTCACGCCAACGGGCGGGCACGGTGATGCGCCCTTTCCCGTCCAGCGTGAGCACCGGACCCCCTCGAAACGTCGTTGCTGCCACAAAACCCCACTTTTCTGCACTGGCCGCCACTTTAACTGAGTTCGCGAGCAGGGGTCAATCCACTTTTGCGCCGAAAATTCAATCAAATCAAGCACTTACCTGACGTTTCTGCAGCAGCATCGGCGGCAAAAACTCGTTCCAAATGAAGCACTTGGGGTGCGTTATGAAAGTGCTTTATGAGGTGAATTGACGAACCAGCCCCGGTCCGAAATGTCTGAAGGGCGCTGTGTCAGTGCGCTGGCACATAGACGGCGCCGCTGCGATCCGTCCCACTACCGGTCCCGGACGCCCAGCCGCTGACGTCGAATCGGCCTGCGTCCTCGGCGCGCGGCAGTGCCCGGGACTGGCCCGTGGAAGGACGCCAGCCGCTTTGGAATCCACCCCCTACTTTGCGGGGCGCCAGCTCGCGTTTGCACCGGGCGACGCCGCGTTGCGCGACGCCTTTGCCCTGCGCTACAGCGTGTACTGCCTGGAGTGCGGCTTTCTCGACGCGCAGGCCTACCCCGATGGTCTGGAAACCGACGGCGATGACGCCGATTCCGCGCATTTCGGGGCCTACAACCAGAGCCGCGAACTGGTCGGCTACGTGCGGCTGGTGCTGCCCGACGCACAAGACCGCCTGCCCTGGGAAGCGCACTGCCAGTCGCTGCGCGAAGGCGCCGCGTTGCCGCCGCGCGCCCAGTCGGCCGAGATCAGCCGCCTGATGGTGCGCGAGGACTACCGGCGGCGGCGGGGCGACATGTTGTCGGGCGTCGCGCAGCCAGACAATGGTGCGCATGCTTGGCACGACCGCCGCTCGGTTTCGCCACAGATTCTGCTCACGCTGTACCGGCAGATGTACCTGTACAGCCTGGCCCACGGCATCGCGTACTGGTACGCGGCCATGGAGCGTTCGCTGGCGCGCTCGCTCAAGCGCCTGCGCTTCGGCTTTCACCAGATCGGCGCGCAGGCTGACTACTTCGGCCCCGTGGCGCCCTACCTGGCCGAGCTCAGAGAACTGGAATCGCAACTGGCCGCCTCGCGGCCCGAGTTGCTGGCCTGGATGCAAGGCGCTGAGGACGCTGCGCGGTGACCGCGCACGGCGGCTCGCCACGATCCGTGGTGCCGCACTGCGCGGCCGGGGTGAGCCCGGCTTACGCGCATCTGCTGCGCGAGCACGGCCTGCCCGTGCTGAGCAAGGCCAACACCTTCGGCCGCTTCCAGCTGGCCGAACTGGCACGGCCCGTTGCGACCCTCACGTTGGCCGACGTGCTGACCAGTTCGGGTCGATCGGGCAGCCACTTTGGCTACCGGCTCAGCGAGCGCAGCGCCCACGAAGGCGCATCGTTCGGCATCGACCTGGGGCTGGAAGATGCCTTCCGCGTCGACGATCTGCCCACGCTGCTCGTCAACTGCCTGCCGATGGGCGTGGTCTTCCGCACGCGGTCCGTGGCGGTGGCGGTGGCCAATGTCAGCCTGCGCGAGGACATGGCCTGCGCCATCCTGCGCGACATCGGCCCACGCTTCGCCCAGACCCTGCTGTGCACCGACACGCTGTTTGTGCGCCGCCTGCTGGCCGAGGGCCGCCGTGCCGGCGTCGATTGGCAGGCCCTGAACACCAGCGTCATCCTGTGCGAGGACATGCTGGCCGGCGTCGAAACCCCGTGGCTGCCAGTGCTGCTGGTGCGGGGCCGACAGGCCGACCACGCCAGCGGCGCGCGGCCAGCAGCCTGCTGGCAGTCACGATGCAGGTCGTGGCGCCTGAGGACTTCCCCGGGCGACCACCCATCGACCACTTCCAACCCGCAGTAGGTCCACACCATGACCCAACTCTTCGCCGTCTTCGTGGGCGCCACGATGGCGCTGGGCACAGCGGGCTGCGCCCAGGCCTTCGCGCTCACATCGGGCAATTACAAGATCACTTTCGACAACTACGACGCGGGCAGCCTGTACAGCGGCACACCCGGCGTGGTGTGCAGCGGCAGCACGGCCGCTTGCGATGCCGCCGTGGGCTTGGCGGCCACGGGCAGCGTCGGATCGATCAACACCAGCGCCGACACCATGGGCATCCTGTCGGTGGCCCTGATCCAGAACGTGACGACCGGCCAGGTCGAATTCACCAAAGGCACGGGCGGCACGGTGGGCAGCGTGGTCGTCGGGCCCTACCTGACCGGCGTCTTCGCCAACCTGGAAGACCGCACGGTGGAGGTGGCCTGCGGCATTACCGGCTGCAGCACCACAGCGCTGGCGCAGGGCGGCGGCTTCAAGCTCTTCAGCAACGCGCTCGACTGGAACCCGGCCTTCGGCTCGACGGGCGGCGGCGACCTGAACACCTACACCTACAGCGGCATCTCGGGCGGCAGCCTGTTCCTGCAAGGCGTGTTCACGGCCGGAGTGACGGCCATCGATCCGCTGGCGACATACCTCACCTCGTACAACAACTCCGGTGTTTCCGGCAACGGTTCGGGCTACCTCAACATCACGGGCGGCGCCGCGCGGGCCTTCTTCGACACCAACAGCGTGGCCACCAACCTGTCCGGCGTTTTCGCCGACGCGCTGCTCTCGGTGACCTATTTCGGCAGCACCTCGGCGAACCCGCTGCCGGCTGATTGGCTGGTCATCTCCACCGGGCAGGTTTCGGGCAACCTGGCGGTGCCGGAACCGGGCTCGCTGGCCCTGGCTTCTCTGGCCTTGCTGGCCCTGGGCGCAACCGCGCAACGCCGCCGCAGCGCCTGAGGGTTGCGCAGACTGTCGATGCGCATACCCGCTGCCCGCCTGCTGGCCACCGCCCTGGCGGCGGCCGCGGCGGCTTGTGCACCCGCGACGGCCCCTGAACACCTGGCCGCAGCGCGCGCGCAGTTGCAGGCTGGCCAGCGCGAGGCGGCCATCGTCGAGTTGAAAGGGGCGCTGCAAAGCGACCCGTCCGCGGCCGAAGCCCGTTTCCTGCTGGGCAGCACATTGCTGGAGCAAGGCCAGGCGGCAGCCGCCTTGATCGAGCTGGAACGCGCCGCGGCCCTCGGGCAGCCCGAGACGGCGGTGTCACCACCCGCCGCGCGCGCGATGCTGGCGCTGGGGCAGTATCGGCAGGTGGTCGCCCGCTACCAGGTCGCGGCGCTGCCCGAAGACACGGCCGCGGCCGACCTGCAGACTTCGGTGGCCGCCGCCTACGCGGCGCAAGGCCTGCACGACCAGGCCACCACCGCCGTCGGGCAGGCCTTGCACCGGCTGCCGACCTACCCGCCCGCCCGCCTCTTGCAGGTGCGTCTGCTGGCCGCTGCCGGCGACCTGGGCGCGGGCAGCGGCCTGCTGCGGGGCCTGCTCGACAGCCAGCCGCAGAACGCCGACGCCTGGCAGCTGCAAGGCGACCTGCTGGCGCACCAGGGCGCCAGCGCACCGGCGGCCGCGCAGGCCTACCAGCGGTCCCTGGCGCTGCGCGCCGACGGCGTGCCGGCCCACGCCGGGCTGGTGGCCGCGCTGCTGCGCAGCGGCGATGTAGCCGGTGCCCGCCTGCAGGCGGACCGCATGCAGGCCGCACAGCCCAACGACCCACTGACCGCGTTCGCCCAGGCCCAGGTCAGCTTCGCCGAGGGCGATGCGGCGAAGGCCCACGGCTTGGCGGTGGTGGCCTTGCGCGCCCTGCCCGAACACCCGCGACTGCTGCAGTTTCTGGGCATGACCGAGTTGCAATGGGGCGCGCCGCTGGCCGCCGAGCCGCCCCTGCTGAAAAGCCTGCAGCGGGCGCCCGAACTGGCGCTGACCCGCCACCTGCTGGCCACCGTCTACCTGGCGACCGGCCAGCCCGGCAAGCTGGAAGCGGTGCTGGCCCCGCTGCTGCAGCAAGCCGACCCCGAAGCGCTGCGGCAACTGGCACAGGCCCGGCTGCAGGCGGGCAAGCCCGCGGCAGCGCAGGCGCTGTTGCTGGGCGCCCAGCCGGGCGACGTCGGCAGTACCGAGGCCAGCCGGTTGGGGGTGGAGGGCTTGATCGCCGCCCGGAAGTTCGACGCCGCCGGCGCGGCACTGGCCAGCCTGGACGCCGCCCACCGGGACCAGCCCGAAACCGTCTACCTGCGCGGGCAACTGCAACTGGCCCAGCACCACAGCGCCGCAGCGCGCACAGCCTTTGAGCAGGCCTTGTTGCTGGCCCCGGCACGCGGGCCTTCGGCCCTGGCGCTGGCGGCGCTGGACGCGCAGGCCGGGCAGACCGCATCTGCCCAGGCCCGGCTGGAAGCAATGCGGCTGCGTCGGCCGGGCGACGCAGCACCGGTGCTGGCACTGGCTGCGCTGCTGGAACGCGAAGCAGACCGCAACCCCGGCCGCAAAGAGCGCGTCGGTACCTTGCTGGCCGACGCCCTGCGTGACCACCCCTCAGATCCGCAGGTGCGCATCGCCGCCGCCCACCACCTGGTGCGCGCGGGCCAGTCCCAGGCGGCTGAAATCGTGCTCAAGGACGGCGCAGCCGCGATGACGGGCAATGCCGAACTGCTGGACGCGCTGGGGCGCCTGCAGTTGCGCGAGCGCACGTTCGGGCGGGCGCTGCTGAGCTTCAACAAGCTGCTGGCTTTGCGCCCTGGCGCCATCGAGCCCCTGCTGCGCACCGCCGAGGCCCATGTCGGCCTGGGCGAGCCCGCGCAGGCTCGTCAGGCTCTGCAGCGCGCCCTGGTGCTGCAACCGGCTTCGCTGCAGGCGCAACGCGGCCTGATCACCCTGGCCCTGCTGGAGAACCAACCCCAGGCCGCACTCGCGCTGGCCCGGCAGGTGCAACGCCAGCCCGGCGCGCTGGGCCTGGGCCTGCTGCTGGAGGGCGATGTGCTGATGGGCAGCGGCAACCCCGGCGGCGCGGCCGCCGTCTACCTGAACGGCCTGCAACGAACGCCCACCACCGAAGTGGCCGCCAAGGCCCATGCCGCCTTGCTGGCAGTGGGCCGCGCCGACGCAGCGGCCGGCCTGGCCGCCGACTGGCGGCGCGGCAACCCGCGCGACGCCGACTTCGCCATGCACCTGGGCAACGGCGCACTGGCGCGCGGTGACGCGGCGGCGGCCGAGCGCCTTTTCCAGGACGCTGTCCGCCTGCAACCGCTACACGCTTTGGCGCTCAACAACCTGGCCGTGGCGATGTTGCAACTGCAGCACCGCGGCGCACGGGCCTACGCCGAGCGGGCCGCCGCACTGATGCCTGACAGCGCGGGCGTGCAG
>JAYVBO010000475.1:0-2883 GCA_043750435.1 Betaproteobacteria bacterium
AGTCACCGCGCCAACGGCGCCGATCAAGACTCACCTGGCCCAGCCATCAAAACGCAGTCTCGCAGCCAGATTTGTACGCGGGCTCACAACCGCCAACACTGATCGCCGGCGGGCAGTTGCAGCTGCAAGTCGGCGTCCAATTGCGGCACGTCGGCGCTGGCGTGGCCGCTGAGCACCACGTCGACGGGCTCGCCGGGGCGGATGCGCCCCGTGCTCAGCGTGGCGCCGGTCAGTGCCAGCTTGCGGCCGGCGCGCTGGTCGTCGAACTGCAGCATGACGTCGCGCAGCGCGATGCCGGCGATGTCCAAGCGCAGCGCCGGGCCGCTGGGTTCCTTGTCGGCCGAAGCCGGTGCCGGCGCCTCGGGCGGCGTCAGAAGGTCATCGATGCTGGTGCGGCCATCGGGGTGGCGCCGCACTTGCACGCGCAGGCCGTCGACCTGCACGCGGTCCACCACCACCCGGCCTGCCAGCAGTGGCAGCACGGCCAGTGAGGCGCGCAGGCCTTGCGCTGCCGCGAAGGGGCCCGGCCCTTTGTGTTCTGACAAAGCCAGCGCGCCGACTTTCAGGCCCAGGCTGGGGAACAAGCATCAGCTCGATGCGGCCCGGTATGGCCAGGCTGCGCTGGCGCTCGACCTGCACGCGCTCAATCAGCCAGGCCTTGTGTTCGCTGGGATCGAAGCGCAGGACGACGACCACAGCCGTCACCACCAGCGCGCCCACCCCTGCCGCACTGCCCAACAACGACCACTTCAGCATCTTGTTCATGCGGCGAGCTTGCCACCAAACGCGTGGCCAGGGCTGCACGAAAGGCGCGCAGCGCTCAGGGCGCTGCAGGGCCTGTCAATCGGCCGTCATCACGATCTGCAATTCGAAGGAGGCCGGCTTGCCCGAGCCTTCGAATTTCCAACCCATCAAGGCTTCGCTCACCGAGCGATTGAGTACTTTGGCCTTGGCCGGCTGGGTGTCGGTGATGGCCACCTCGGTGACCGCGCCCGTTCCGTCCACCGTCAGCTGGGCCTTGAGTACGCCTTTGTCGACGCCCCTGCGCACGGCTTCCGCAGGAAAGTCGACGGGCACTTTCTTCAGGATCTTGGGTATGACATTGGCCAGCGCGCTGCCCGCCGCGGCCAGCAGACTCAGGGCCAGGATGAGGGCGATGGGCGCGCGAAAAGTCCGGTTCGTAGCGGCATTTTTCATAGTTGGTCTTCCTTGGGGCGTGGCGGTTCTCAGCGGGGGCCGGGATGGGAGTGCTGCGTCAGGCGCGGACATCAGGCGCGGGCATCGGGCGCAGGCAGGCGAAAGAACTCCACCGTCCCGACCAGCTTGCGGGCGTGCGCCTTGAGGGATTCAGCGGTGGCTGCAATCTCTTGCACCAGGGCAGCGTTCTGCTGCGTCGACTGGTCGAGTTCAGAAACACCGCCGTGCACCGAGGCCATGCCCGACTCTTGCTCCAGGCTGGCCTGCGAAACCTGCTCGACCAACTGGCGCACATTGATCACCGACTCGACGATGCCGCGTATGCGCAGGCCCACGTCGGCGACGGTGGCGGTGCCGTCGGAGACGCGTTCAGCCGAGTCGTCGATAAGGGTCTTGATTTCACGCGCGGCGCCCGAGGCGCGGGCCGCCAGCGAACGCACTTCGCTGGCCACGACCGCAAAACCCCGACCTTGTTCGCCGGCCCGGGCCGCTTCCACCGCAGCGTTCAGCGCCAGGATGTTGGTCTGGAAAGCAATGCCGTCGATGACCGCGATGATGTCCTTGATGCGGGCGCTGGACGTGGCGATGCGCGTCATGGTCTCGACCAGTTTGTCGACCGCCGCGCCACCCGCGACCACGGTGTCGCAGGCTTTGGTGGCCACTTCGGCGGCTTCGCGCGACTTGACGCCGCTGCTGGCCATCGTGACGGAGATCTGCGCCATGGCCGAGGCCGTTTGCTGCAGGCTGCCGGCAGACCGGTCGGTGCGGGTCGAGAGTTCGGCATTGCCGTTGGCCAGTTCGTCCGAACTGGCGGCCACGTCGCGCGCCGAACGCAGCACCTCTTCGATGGTGCCCAGCAAGTGGGCCTGCATGCCGCCCATGGCGCGCAGCAGTTCACCGATCTCGTCAGCTGCCGACGACTGGATGCGAACCGCCAGGTCGCCGGCCTGTATCTGCATGGCCGCCTGACGCGCCTGCTGCAGCGGTGTCGTGATCGAGCGTCCTATCGCCACGGCGGCCCCCATCGCCAGCAGCACACCCAGCACGCCCAGGATCGCCATGGCCCAGACCGTGCGCTGGGCCAATTGGCCGCCGGCCGCTGTGCGCTCGTCGGTCTGGACCTTGATCTGCTCGGCCAGGTCAGCCAGCACCTTTTCGTAGGCAGCCTGTACCGGGCGCACGTCGATGAGCAAGGCGGTGCGCGTGTCATCGGGGTTGCCGGCTGCCTGGGCGGTGAGGAACTTGCCGACGACTGTTGTGAATTCAACAAGTCGCGGTTTCAGCTGGTCCAGCTGGGCACGCGTCGCCGGGCTGACGGCCACGGCGCTCAGTTGCTGCTCGAGCTCGGCGCTCTGCGCCACGGCCTGCTGCACGGCCTCACGCTGGCGGCGGATCTGACCGCTGCCGTCCACGATCAGCAGCTCACGGCTGGCACGCGCCACCGTCGCGGCCTGCTGTTGCAATGCGCTGGCGGAACGCATCAAGCCGAGGTCGACCTGGGTTGTCGCGCGCAGGTCGCTGGCCAGGGAATTGGCGTTGATGGCGCTGAAGGTGCAGATGGACACCAGCAGCAAGATCAAGACGCCGAATGCACCACTCAGACGTGTGCCGATCTTCAGGTTGGAAAGCATCATTTGGCGAGTCTCTGGGTGCTTCGACGTGAATACAAAGAAAGGCACGTTGCGC
>JAYVBO010000476.1:0-6710 GCA_043750435.1 Betaproteobacteria bacterium
GGGCCGGCCACTGATGCCCATCATCATGGGCTGGCTGGGGCCGTAGATGTCAGCGTCCAGGATACCCACGCTGGCGCCTTCAGCGGCCAGCGCCAGGGCCAGGTTGACCGTGGTGGTGCTCTTGCCCACGCCGCCCTTGCCCGAGGCCACGGCGATGATGTTCTTCACCTTGGGCAGCAGCTGCACGCCGCGCTGCACGGCGTGGCTGACGATGCGCGTGGTGATCTCGACGCTGACATTGGCCACGCCCGGCACCGAGCGCGCGGCGGCGATGCAGGCCTTGCGCAGGGTCGCGTGCTGGCTCTTGCCGGGGTAGCCCAGTTCGATGCCGAAAGTGACATCGCCGTCGTCAATGCGCAGGCCTTTGACCGCCTTGGCGGTGACGAAATCTTTGCCGGTATTGGGGTCGACAACGGTCTTTAACGCTTCAAGCAGCGCGGCTTCTGTGGGGTGGGCGGACATGGCCTTGGGGAACTCCGGATGAAGCGGTGGAAGCAGCGGCCTGCGGAATGCAGAGCGGCGCGGGAGTCTAGCCGCGCGCTAATCCACCCGCTGCACGCGGGGTGCCTGGTTGGTGCCGGCGATTTCCAGCCGGAAGCTGCCCATCGCAGCGCGGCGCACCGTCACTTGCGGGTCCCGCAGGTAGAGACTGGCCGAACTGCCGTCGCTGACCTGCCAGACCTGCCCGTTGGCCAGCGTGAAGCGGGTGTTGCGGTCCCAGCCTTCGAACAGGCCCGGCAAGGTGCTGCGAACTTCCTGCACCGCCGAGCGGCGGCTTTCCAGGCCGAACGCGGCCTCGGGGGTCAGCGCGGCAGGGGCCACTGCGGCGGGGGCTGGAACGGCGAGGACGACAGCGGCCGGCGCCGCAGCGACGGGCCCGCGCACAGCGCCAGGCGCGGCAGGCTGGGCAGCCAGCTGGGACGGCGCTGGCGGCTTGGGCGGCAGCGGCAGCGGCAGCGGCATGGCGTCGTAGCAAGCCAGCCGCGTGGCCGCCTCGGGCATGGCGCGGCAGCGCGCCAACGCGCTGTCCACAGGCTCAGTGGCCCTGGCCTCGGTGGCCGCAATGGCGGCCCAGGTTGAAGCCAAAAACAGGATCAAGGTCTTCATCGGATGGCGTCCAGGCGGTTCGCTGCCATGGTACCCGCCGCCTAGAATCGAAGCCATGTCACGCCAGCTCTTCGTCACCACCGCCTTGCCCTACGCCAACGGGCCCTTCCACATCGGCCACGTCATGGAATACATCCAGGCCGACACCTGGGTGCGCTTCCAGCGCATGCGCGGCGCCAGCGTGAATTTCGTCTGCGCCGATGACGCCCACGGCGCGCCGATCATGATTGCCGCCGAAAAGGCGGGCATCACGCCGCAGCAGTTCGTCGCCAACATCGCGGCCGGCCGCAAGCCCTACCTCGACGGCTTCCACATCGCCTTCGACAACTGGTCTTCAACCGACGCCCCCGAAAACCACGAACTGGCGCGCGACATCTACCGCGCGCTGCGCAAGAACGAATTGATCGACGTGCGCGAAGTCGAACAGTTCTTCGACCCCGAAAAGGGCATGTTCCTGCCCGACCGCTTCATCAAGGGCACCTGCCCGGTCTGCGGCACGCCCGACCAGTACGGCGACAACTGCGAAAGCTGCGGCGCCGTCTACGCGCCCACCGAACTGAAGCACCCCTATTCGGCGCTCAGCGGCGCCACGCCGGTGCTGAAGACCAGCGAACATTTCTTCTTCCGCCTGAGCGACCCGCGCTGCGTTGAATTCCTGGAAAACTGGACCCAGAACGGCCGCTTGCAGCCCGAGGTGGCCAACAAGGTCAAGGAATGGTTCAAGCGCGACGAAAGCGGCAGGGCCGCCTTGAACGACTGGGACATAAGCCGCGAGGCGCCCTACTTCGGCATCGAAATCCCGGACGCGCCGGGCAAGTATTTCTACGTCTGGCTGGACGCGCCTGTGGGCTACCTGGCGTCGCTGAAAAACCTGTTCAGCAAGACTGGCGAAGACTTCGACGCCTACCTGGCCCAGCCCGACCTGGAGCAGGTGCACTTCATCGGCAAGGACATCGTCACCTTCCACACGCTGTTCTGGCCGGCCATGCTGAAGTTCAGCGGCCGCAAGACGCCCGACCGCATCCATGTGCACGGCTTTCTCACCGTCAACAACGGCGAGAAGATGAGCAAGAGCCGGGGCACCGGCATCAGCCCGCTGAAGTACCTGGAACTGGGGCTGAACGCCGAGTGGCTGCGCTACTACCTGGCGGCCAAATTGAGCAGCCGCGTCGAAGACATCGACTTCAACCCCGACGACTTCACTGCCCGCGTGAACAGCGACCTGGTCGGCAAGTTCATCAACATCGCCAGCCGCGCCGCGGGCTTCCTGAGCAAGCGCTTCAACAACCGGTTGTCCAGCGACCTGGGGGTCGAAGGCCGCATGCTGATGGTCGGCCTGCGGGCCCAGAGCGACGTCATCGCCCAACTCTACGAAGAGCGCGAGTTCGCCAAGGCGCTGCGCGAGGTGATGGCCCTGGCCGACCGCGTCAACGAATTCGTGGACCAGCGCAAGCCCTGGGAGCTGGCCAAGCAAGAAGGCACGGACACCGTGCTGCACGATGTCTGCAGCACCTGCATCGAGGCCTTCCGCGTGCTGACGATCTACCTCAAGCCGGTGCTGCCGGCGCTGGCCGCGCAGGTTGAAGCCTTCCTGCAGATAGCACCGCTGGAATGGGCTGACAGCGCACGTGCGCTGGGCCGGCACAACATCGCGCTCTACACCCACCTGATGCAGCGCGTGGACCCCAAGCTGCTGGACGCGCTGCTCGAACCGCCACCGGCGCCGGTCATCGCCCTGCCGCCGCCGGGCGGCGAGGCCGTGGCCACGCAGATCAGCGCCGACGAGTTCTTCAAGGTCGATCTGCGCATCGCGCTGATCGTCAAGGCCGAGGCGGTGGAAGGCAGCACCAAGCTGCTGCGCCTGACGCTGGACGTGGGCGAAGGCCGGCACCGCAACGTGTTCAGCGGCATTGCCGCGCATTACCAGCCCGAACAACTGACCGGCAAGCTGACCGTGATGGTGGCCAACCTGGCACCGCGCAAGATGAAGTTCGGCATCAGCGAAGGCATGGTGCTGGCGGCTTCCGACGCCGACGAGAAGGGCACGCCGGGGGTCTACGTGCTGGAGCCCTTCTCGGGCGCGGTGCCGGGCATGCGGGTGCGCTGAGCCGGCCGCCAACCAGCAAACGGACCAAGGGCCGAAACACAGGATGCCACCCAGCCAACTGCATCCTTTCCGCCCGCGCCTGCTCGACAGCCTGAAGGGCTACGACAAGCAACGCTTCCTGACCGACCTGGGCGCCGGCGTCACAGTGGGCATCGTGGCCCTGCCGCTGGCGTTGGCCTTCGCCATTGCTTCGGGGGTGAAGCCCGAACAGGGCCTGATTACCGCCATCGTGGCCGGTTTCCTGGTCAGCGCGCTGGGTGGCAGCACGGTGCAAATCGGCGGCCCGGCCGGCGCCTTCATCGTCATCGTCTACGGCATCGTCGAACGCTACGGCTACACCAACCTGCTGGTGGCCACGGTGCTGGCCGGCCTGCTGATGCTGGTGCTGGGCTTGTTCAAGCTGGGCGCCTTCATCCGCTACATCCCGGTGTCTATCGTCATTGGCTTCACCAACGGCATTGCGGTGCTGATTGCGCTGTCGCAATTGCGTGACTTGATGGGCCTGGCCATCACCAGGATGCCCGGCGAATTCTTCGCGCAGATCGGCACCCTGGCCGCGCACATGGGCAGCTTCAACCCTTACGCCTTCGCCATCGGCGCCGCCTGCATCGCGGGGCTGGCCTTCTGGCCCCGGCTGTTTGCGGCGGGCAAGCTGCTGCCGGCCACCGTGCTGGGCCAGCGGGCTGTGCGCATGGCGGCGCGCTTGCCGGGGCCCATCGTGGCGCTGGTGACGCTGACCGCCGTGGCCTGGTGGTTCAAGCTGCCGGTGGAAACCATAGGCAGCCGCTTCGGCGAACTGCCGCGCGGTTTGCCACGCCTGGACCTGCCGCCCATCAGCTGGGCCAGCGCGCAGCAGCTGATCATTCCCACCGTCACCATCGCGCTATTGGGCGCCATCGAAAGCCTGTTGTGCGCCCGCGTGGCCGACAGCATGGCCGATGCGAACAACCCCTTCAAACGCCACGACCCCAACCAGGAACTGATGGCGCAAGGCGTGGCCAACATCATCACGCCCTTCTTCGGTGGCATACCGGCCACCGGCACCATCGCGCGCACGGTGACCAATGTGCGGGCCGGCGCCACCAGCCCCATCGCGGGCATCGTGCACGCCTTCACCTTGTTGGCCGTGCTGCTGGCGGCGGCGCCGCTGGCCTCGCTGGTGCCGCTGGCGGCGTTGGCGGGCATCCTGATGTTCGTGGCCTGGAATATGTTCGAAGGCCACCAGTTCCAGCGCCTGGGCCAGTTCAGTGGCGGCTACCGGCTGCTGATGGTGGGCACCTTCGTGCTGACCATCGTCTTCGACCTGACGGTGGCGGTGGAAGTGGGCCTGGTGCTGAGCTGCGTGTTCTTCATCTGGCGCATGGGCACGCTGTTCAGCGTGAAGCCGCATGTGCCAGCCGCCGGCACCACCCTGCCGGCCGGCGTGCAGGTTTTCGAGCTTTACGGATCGCTGTTCTTCGGCGCCGTCGGCAAGCTCGAAGCCCTGCCCGAGCAACTGCCCGCCGACACGCGCGCCGTGGTGCTGGACATGCAGCGCCTGGTGCTGATGGACAGTTCGGGCCTGGACGCGCTGCAGCAGATGCACCGCACGCTGCAGCGCAGCGGCACCGCCCTGGTGCTGGCGAATGTGAACGAACAGCCGTTGGCGCTGATGCGCAGCACCGGCTTTGAGGCCACGCTGGGCAGCGAGAACATCGTGCCGACGTTGGCCGAAGCCGGGCTGGACGCCGCGGCCTCCACCATCAGCTGATCAAGCCGGGCGCAGCAGCAGGCCCAGCACGCGCAGCAGCCAGGTCTGGAAGGGCAGACTGGTCAGCACATAGGGCGCCGCCATCGCGCCCGGCGGGCCGGCCAGCTCGCGGGCCAGGGCTTCGCCATCTTCGGCCAGGTTGGCGGCGCCCTCGTCGCCGGCGCTGTCGGCCAGGCGGCGCAGCGCTTCGGTCATGCGGCGCAGCGCGGCGCGCAGGGCTTGCAGGTGTTCATCCCCGCCCAGGCCTTCCGCCAGTTCGGCAGCGTTGGCCACGGTCTGCGCCAGCGCGGCCTGCAGCGCGGCGTGGCCGGGGGGCACTGCTGCGTCGCCCGGCCGGCGGGTTGGCGGCTGCACGGTCACGGCGGGCCCACTCGTCAAGCCCAGCGCCAGGCGCAGGCCGCGTTCGCTCTTGGTCCGGCTGTCCCACCACAGCGCGTGTTTGCCGGCCCAGCGCAGGGCCAGCGCGGCCAGCTTGGCGGCCGGGCCGCTGAGCAACTCGAATTCGATTTCGTTGACGGCCAGCTTGCGCGGCGTATCGCCCTCACCGGCCAGCAACCAACCCCGGTCGTAGGCCACTTCCACCACCGCGCCCTCGAAGCGCAGTTGGCGGTGCAGCCGGCTGATGTCGGTGCGGTACAGCGGCAGCAGCACCGCGTCGGGCGGCAGCGCGGCGGCCAGGCGCTCTCCGGCCGGCGTGCCGGCGTGGCGCGCCAGGTCGAGCGCGGACGTGCCGCTTTGCGCGGGCAGTTTCACTTCGTGCTCCAGCCGGTTCAGCAGGCCGTCGCCCCGGCCTTTCAGCGCTTGCACCCAGACCCGGCCTTCCTTGCGCAGGCGCAGCGCCAGGCCGGCGCGCGCCAGGTGCTGCGCGGCGGTGTCGGCGTAGACGGCCTGCAGCCGGGTGGTCTTGGCGTCAGCGGCGGCCACGGCGCGCTCCAGGGCGGCGCGGCAGTTGCTGGGTATCTGGAATTTCAGTTCGGTTTCCATGCGGCGAGTCCTGATCCTTCAGTGGCCGCTGTCGCGCGGGTCTTCGGCCACCGCCGTGGCGGTGACCTTGCCGCTGACGAAGGTCACGCTGAACAGCTTGGAACCCTGGCCAGCGGGCTTGAAGCGCCAGGTCAGCAGGTCTTCGTTCTTCAGTTCGAAGCGCTGCTGCGTGGCCGGCCGGCCCAGCATGGCCCGCACCTGCATGCCGCTCAGACCGGGCAGTACCTTGGCAAAGTTGTCTTCGTTCAGCAACTGGCGCAGCGCGCTCATCTTGCCGTGGGTGTCGATGGTGATGGCGTAGTTGGTCCAGCCTTCGGGCTGGCGCGGGTACTCAAAGGTGCGCGAGCCATCGGGCAGCGTCACCACGTTCGCCGGCTCACCGAACTGCTGGCGCACCTGGGCCTCGGTGGCCACGCCTTCTTCCAGCTTTTCCACCCGCTGCGCGTCGCAGCCCCACAGCAAGGCCGCCGCCAACAGGGCCGTCCACCACCGCACCGTGCCGCATTTCGCCAAAACCATGCCCATACCCCGCGTAAAATCAAGGTTCTGATTCTGACCTGCGCGCTGCGCACACCCCCACCATGCCGTTCTTCTGGAAGCCCTACACCTCGGACGTCACGAACTTCATCGCGACCCTGAAAGAGAAGAAACCGGCGCTGGAAAGCGAACAGCGGGCCGGACGCGCCCTGCTGTGGGACCGCAGCCTGGACCGCAGCCAGCAGGCCGACTGGCAAGACGCCGCCGTGGCGCAGCAGCCCTACG
>JAYVBO010000477.1:0-2870 GCA_043750435.1 Betaproteobacteria bacterium
GATGGCGACCTTCGTGAACTTGCGCCGGGTGATGGCCTCTTCCACGATCATCGGCGCCTGGATGCTGTCGTGCGCGGCGTTGCGGAAGATGTAGTTCTCGGGCTGGTCGTCGAACTGGTGGGTGACCAGCGAACCGGTGGCCACGTTGTTCATCACCGGGATCTTGGCTTCCTGATAGAAGCGCTGCGCGGCCAGGGCCACACCGGTGTTGATGAAGCCCACGGTGGCCGCGACCTTTTCCTTGTTGATCAGCTCTTGCGCGATCTGCACGCCGCGCTCGTTCTTGGCTTCGTCGTCGCGCTCTACCAGCAACAGCTTGCGGCCCAGCACGCCGCCGGCCTTGTTGATCTCTTCGGCGGCCATGCGCACGCCGTCACGCATGCTGACGCCCATCGACGAACTGCCGCCGGTGAAGGGGCCGGCCACGCCGATCTTGATCGGGTCGGCAGCAAACGCCGGGAAGGCGGCCATGATGGCGGCGCTCAGGGCCAGGGTGCTCAGGGTTCTGCGGGTGAACTGCATGGAGGTCTCCGTTCGGGGTTTTGGGGGTGTCGGTGTCGGGGCTTGGGGCTTGGCGGGCAGGAAACAGCGCCGTCCGCCAGGGTGCATGCGCAAGCCTGAACGATGCCTCACGGGCAGGCCTTGCGCGTTCGCGAGACTACTTACGGAATAACCCCGCCACCAATCGGGCCCAAGTGAGGGCAGTGGATCTTCAGTCTGCGAGCAGTTGGCGCAGCACGAAAGGCAGGATGCCACCGTGGCGGTAGTAGTCCACCTCGATGGGCGTGTCGATGCGCAGCGTCACGGTCACGCTGCGCGTGGCGCCGCTGGCGTCGGTGATGCGCAGTTCGGCGTCGGCCAGGGCTTGCAGCGCCGTGGGCAGCAGCACGTCCACGATTTCGGTGCCGGTCAGCCCCAGGCCTTCCCAGGACACGCCGGGCTTGAATTGCAGCGGCAGCACGCCCATGCCGATGAGGTTGCTGCGGTGGATGCGCTCGAAGCTGCGCGCCACGACCGCGCGGATACCCAGCAAGGCCGTGCCCTTGGCGGCCCAGTCGCGGCTGCTGCCGGTGCCGTATTCCTCGCCCGCGAACACCACCGTCGGCGTGCCGGCCGCCTGGTAGGCCATGGCCGCGTCGTAGAGGGGCAGGGCGGCGCCGCCGGGCTGCATCAGCGTCCAGCCGCCTTCCACACGGCTGCCGTCGGCCAGGGCCGGAATCATCAGGTTCTTGATGCGCACGTTGGCAAAGGTGCCGCGCAGCATCACGTCGTGGTTGCCGCGCCGCGCGCCGTAGCTGCTGAAGTCCACCGGCTGCACGCCCAGGCCTTGCAGGTAGCGGCCGGCCGGTGTGTCGGCTTTGAAGCTGCCGGCCGGGCTGATGTGGTCGGTGGTGATGCTGTCGCCGAACAAGGCCATGATGCGGGCGCCGGCAACGCCCCAGTTCACGCCGGGCACCAGCGGCGGGAGCGCCATCGTGAAGCCGTCAAAGAAAGGCGGCTCGGCGATGTAGCTGCTGCGCGGCCAGGTGTAGACCTCGGCATTCACGCCTTCGATCTTTTCCCACAGCTTGCCGGGCTGGGTCTTCACTTTTTCGTAGTTCTTGCGGAAGGCCTTGCCGTCCATCGCATGCTTCATCAGCGCGGCAATTTCGTCGCTGGTCGGCCAGATGTCGCCCAGGAAGATGTCCTTGCCCCCTTTGCCCTGGCCGACGGGTTCGGTCATCAGGTCGATCATCACGTTGCCGGCGATGGCGTAGGCCACCACCAGCGGTGGGCTGGCCAGGAAGTTGGCCTTCAGATTGGGGTGGATGCGCGCTTCGAAATTGCGGTTGCCCGACAGCACCGCCGCACACACCAGCTTGTTGGCGGTGATGGCCTGGTTGATCTCGGCCGTCAGGTCGCCCGAGTTGCCGATGCAGGTGGCGCAGCCGTAGGCCGCCAGGTCAAAACCCAGCTGGTTCAGGTAGGGCAGCAGGCCGGCCTTTTCCAGGTATTCGGTGACCACCCGCGAGCCCGGCGCCAGCGAGGTCTTGATGTGCGGCTTGACCTTCAGGCCGGCCTTCACGGCCTTCTTGGCCAACAGCCCGGCGGCCAGCATCACGCTGGGGTTGCTGGTGTTGGTGCAACTGGTGATGGCCGCGATCAGCACGTCGCCGTTGCCGATGTCCAGGCCGCCCGGCGTGCTGGCCAGGTGGCCCAGTTGGTCAGCGGGCTGGTTGTAGCCACTGGCTGCGGCTGGCGCGCTGTACAGCGCCGCGAACTGCTCGGCCACCATGCCCAGTTCGATGCGGTCTTGCGGCCGTTTCGGCCCGCTCAAACTGGGTGTGATGCTGGCCAGGTCCAGCTTCAGCAGGCGGGTGTAGTCGATGTCGGCGACCATCGGCACGCCGAACATCTGCTGCGCCTTGAAATAGGCCTCAAAAGCCTCGATTTCGGACCGCTTGCGGCCGGTGCCCTGGAAGTAGCTGATGGTCTTTTCATCGACCGGGAAGTAACCCATGGTGGCGCCGTATTCGGGCGCCATGTTGGCGATGGTGGCGCGGTCGGGCAGGCTCAGCGTGCCCGTGCCGGCACCGCAGAATTCGACGAACTTGCCCACCACTTTTTCGGCGCGCAGCATTTCGGTCACGGTCAGCACCAGGTCGGTGGCGGTGACGCCCTCGCGCAGCTGGCCGCTGAGTTCCACCCCCACCACGTCGGGCGTCAGCAGGTAGACGGGCTGGCCCAGCATGGCGGCTTCGGCTTCGATGCCGCCCACGCCCCAGCCCACCACGCCGATGGCGTTGATCATGGTGGTGTGGCTGTCGGTGCCCACCAGGGTGTCGGGGTGGTAGAGCTTGGGCGGCTTGCCTTTGGCTCTGGCCTGCATG
>JAYVBO010000478.1:0-2863 GCA_043750435.1 Betaproteobacteria bacterium
GCAACCGCATCCCGGGCATTGCGCGCCGCACCGGTTACGCAGCGCTGAACTGGGCGCCGGCCAGCGGCTGGCGCGGCGGGCTGGAAGTGCGCAGCCTGAGCGCGGTGGATGTCAACGACGTGAACAGCGACGCGGCAGCGGCCTACACCGTGGCCGCCGCCCACCTGGGCTATGTGCTGCAGGCCGGGCCGCTGGTCGTGAACGCCTTCGTGCGCGTCGACAACCTGTTCAACCGGCGCTACGTCGGTTCGGTCATCGTCAACGAAGGCAACGGCCGGTTTTTCGAGCCGGCGCCGGGCCGCAGCGCGCTGGCCAGCGTGTCGGTCAGCGCGGGCTTCTGAAGCGGCTCAGGCCTTGCCTTGGTTCGCCACCGCTGCGGCGGCTTTCGCAGCGGCTTCGGCGTCGCCCAGGTAGTAGCTCTTGATCGGCTTCAGGTTGGCGTCCAGTTCGTAGACCAGCGGGATGCCATTGGGGATGTTGACCCCGACGATGGCGTCGTCGGCGATGTTGTCCAGGTACTTCACCAGCGCGCGGATGCTGTTGCCGTGCGCCGCGATGACCACGCGCTGGCCGCTGCGGATGGCCGGCGCGATGCGCTCGTCCCAGGCCGGCAGCACGCGGGCCACGGTGTCCTTCAGGCATTCGGTCAGCGGCACCTGGCCCGGCGCCAGACCGGCGTAGCGCAGGTCGGCCACTTCGCTGCGCGGGTCGGTGGCTTCCAGGGCCGGCGGCGGCGTGTCGTAGCTGCGGCGCCAGACCAGCACCTGCTCGTCACCGTACTGCTTGGCGGTCTCGGCCTTGTTCAGGCCCTGCAGCGCGCCGTAATGCCGCTCGTTCAGGCGCCAGTCATTCAGCACGGGCAGCCAGGTGCGGTCCAGCGCGTCCAGCGCGTGCCACAGCGTCCACACCGCGCGCTTGAGCACCGAGGTGTAGGCCACATCGAATTCGTAGCCGGCTTCCTTCAGCAAGCGCCCGGCTTGGCGTGCCTGTTCAACGCCGGTGGGTGTGAGCGGCACATCGGTCCAACCGGTGAAGCGGTTCTCCAGGTTCCAGGTTGATTCGCCGTGGCGGATGAGGACAAGTTTGTACATGGGGCCGATTCTATAATTCGTGGTTTTGCGCGTCGTGCCGTGCTTCATGCATGGCCGCAACGGTCCAGCCCTGGCGTGCAGCATTTTCTACGGGAACTACATGAGCTTCATCATCGAGAACGGCATCCTCATCGTCGCCGCCCTGGTTTCCGGCAGCCTGCTGTTGTGGCCGTTCGTCAAGCCCGGCGCCGGTGGCGGCGCGGTCAGCATCACCGAGGCGGTGCGCCTGATCAACCGCGAAAAAGGCGTGCTGGTGGATGTGTCCGAGCCGGCCGAATTTGCCGCCGGCCATGCCGGTGGCGCGCGCAACGTGCCGCTGGGCCAACTGGAAGGCGCCAAGGGCCTGCCGACCAACAAGACCATCCCGGTGGTGCTGATGTGCCCGTCGGGCACGCGTTCGGCCAAGGCGGCCGCGCTGTTGCGCAAGGCTGGCTTTGAAGCCGCCGTTGCGGTGGCCGGTGGCACGGCTGCCTGGCGCGAAGCCAGCTTGCCGATCGAGAAAACGGCCTGATATCCACCCTGATTCAACTGAAACGCTGCAGGACCCCGCCATGCCCGCCGTCAAGATGTACACCACCCAGGTCTGCCCCTACTGCATCCGCGCCAAGGCGCTGTTGAAGCAGCGCGGCGTGGCCGAAATCGAAGAGATCCGCATCGACCTGGAGCCGGCCGCGCGCCAGCAGATGATGGCCATCACCGGCCAGCGCACCGTGCCACAGATCTTCATCGGCGACACCCACGTCGGCGGTTGTGACGACCTCATCGCGCTGGACCAGCGCGGCGGCTTGCTGCCCTTGCTCAGCAGTTGATCGGCCCCTGGCCTGGGGGCTATGCCCCTGGGTCCGTCGGCCATAATCGCCGGCTGCCCTCAGGTGCCATACGGCGCCTGGCTAAGGTACTTTAGAACCCACTTTGGAACCCACCATGGCCGACGACGCGACCCCCGTTTTCCAGATTCAGCGCATGTACCTCAAGGATCTGTCGCTGGAGCAGCCCAATTCGCCGCAGATCCTGCTCGAGCAATCGCAGCCGCAGGTCGACATCAACCTGGCCATGGGCAGCGAGCCGGTCGCCGATGGCGTGTTCGAAGTGACGGTCACGGCCACCGTGACCACCAAGGTCAAAGACAAGGTGCTGTTCCTGGTCGAGGCCAAGCAGGCCGGCATCTTCGAGATCCGCAACGTGCCCGAAGAGCAGATGCAGGGCATCGTCAGCATCGTTTGCCCGCAGATGATCTATCCCTATCTGCGCGCCATCGTGTCCGACGTCTGCACCCGTGCCGGCTTCCCGCCCATCCTGCTGACCGAAGTCAACTTCCAGGCGATGTTCGAAGCCCAGCAACAGCAAATCGCGGCGCAAGCCAACGGCGGCTCGGGCATCATCACTGGCGCGAACTAAGGCCCCTAGACCCGTGCTGCGCACGGGTCATCCCCCGAGGGGATCCCGAATGGCTCGGGTCACCCTCGCTCATTCGGGTTCATGATGAACATCACCGTGCTGGGCGCGGGTGCCTGGGGCACTGCACTGGCCATCCAGGCGACAACGCGGCACGACACCATGCTGTGGGCGCGGGATGCCGAACAGGCCGCCGCGATGGCGCAGTCGCGCAGCAATGCGCGCTACCTGGCCGACGTCGGGCTGCCCGCCGCCTTGCGCGTCAGTGCCGATCGCGAAGCTGCGCTGGCGCATGCGCGCGGCGGGCTCACCGTCATCGCCACGCCGATGGCGGCGTTGCGCGAACAACTGGCCAGTTTGCCCGACGACCGGCCCGT
>JAYVBO010000479.1:0-6644 GCA_043750435.1 Betaproteobacteria bacterium
CAGGTCCAGCAGGCCAAAGCCGTCGGCGCCGCGCAGGCCGGCGTAGGCCTGTTCAATGCCGTGGCCGTAGGCATTGGCCTTGACCACCGCCATCACCCGCGCTTCGGGCGCAGCCGCGCGGGCGCGCGCCAGGTTGTGGGCCAGCGCGGCGGGGTGGATCAGGGCTTCGATGGGACGTGGCATTTGTGGGCGGTTGCGGGGCTAAGACCATACAGGCAGCTGGAGGGGTGCATGCTATAACCGCCCGCCTTCAGACCCACAGAGACACCAGACGGAGACAACGCGCCCCCAGGCCAGCCAGCCCCTGCTGCGCGCGACACGATGAAAAAAGGTTTCTCGACCATCATGGCGGCGCAGTTCTTCAGCTCGCTGGCCGACCAGGCATTGCTGGTTGCCGCCATCGAACTGCTGCGCATGGACAAGGCCCCCGCTTGGCAGGTGCCGGCATTGGCGCCCATGTTTGCCTTGTTCTATGTGGTGCTGGCACCCTTCGTCGGCGCCATCGCCGACGCCGTGCCCAAAGGCCGGGTCATGTTCATGAGCAACCTGGTCAAAGTGGCCGGCTGCCTGATGATGCTGTTCGGCGGCCACCCGCTCTTTGCCTACGCCATCGTGGGCCTGGGCGCTGCGGCCTACTCGCCGGCCAAATACGGCATCCTGACCGAGTTGCTGCCGCCTTCCCAACTGGTCAAGGGCAATGGCTGGATCGAGGGCCTGACGGTGGGCTCCATCATCCTGGGCATCTTGCTGGGCGGCCAACTGGTCGGACCCAAGCTGGCGCCCATCCTGCTGGGCATCGACTTCCCCTTCTTCGAAACCGGCATCGACACGCCGCCGGAAGCCGCCATCACCGTCATCGTCTTCCTGTACGTCTTGGCGGCCCTGTTCAATTTGAAGATTCCCCGAACCAGCGCGCCGCTGCAACCGCTGCGTGGCGGCGTGCGCGACCTGGTGCGCGATTTTTCGCACTGCAATGCGCGCCTGTGGGGCGACAAGCTGGGGCAGATCACGCTGGCCACCACCACGCTGCTGTGGGGCATCTTCAGCAACCTGCGCGTCATCGTCTTCACCTGGGCGGCGGCCGCTCTGGGTTATGGGACGACCCAGGCCAGCAACCTGGCCGGCGTGGTGGTCATCGGCTCGGTGATCGGTGCCGTCACGGCCTCGATGACGATGAAGCTGGACCGCGCCGTCAGCGTGCTGCCGCTGGGCATCGGCGTGGGCATCCTGATGATCGGCCTGAACGTGCTGACCAACGTCTGGCTGGCCGCACCCTTCCTCATCATCATGGGTGCGCTGTGCGGTTTTCTCATCGTGCCGATGAACGCCCTGCTGCAGCACCGCGGTCACAACCTGATGGGCGCCGGCCGCTCCATCGCCGTGCAGAACTTCAACGAACAGGCCTGCATCCTGGGCACCGGCGCTTTTTATGCCGGCATGACGCGCTTCGGCCTGTCGGCCTTCGTTGTCATCACCATCTTCGGCCTGACCGTGGCCGGCGTGATGGAGCTGATACGCCGATGGCACCTGCGCAACCTGTCGGTTCACGGCGACGAGGTGCAGCGCCTGCTGGCCATCGCGCGCACGGACGGACACTGAGGCGGCCCTTGAGCGCTGCCGCATGAAGGCCGACGCCCGTGCGCGCTGGCTGCCGACGCTGGCCCTGGTCCTCAATGCCCTGATCTGGGGGGTGTCGTGGTGGCCTTTCCGGCAGCTGGCGGCGCAGGGCCTGCACCCCCTGTGGGCCACGGCCATGATCTACGTCCTGGCGCTGCTGGCCATCACGCTGTGGCGGCGTGGCGCCTGGGGTGAACTGCTGCGCACGCGCTCGCTGTGGCTGCTGGTGCTGGCTTCGGGCACCACCAACGCGGCCTTCAACTGGGGCGTCACCGTGGGCGACGTGGTCCGCGTGGTGCTGCTGTTCTACCTGATGCCCCTGTGGGCTGTGCTGCTGGCGCGGCTGCTGCTGAAAGAAGCGCTGACCCTGAGCGCGCTGCTGCGGGTGGTGATGGCCCTGGCCGGTGCGGCCACCGTGCTGTGGCCAGACAGCGCGACTGGCGGCGGCCTGCCGCTGCCGCGCACCCTGCCCGAATGGCTGGGCGTGATCGGCGGTTTCACCTTCGCGCTGAACAACGTGCTGCTGCGGCGCGAAGCCCACCAACCCGAGGCCGCACGCGCACTGGCCATGTTCGCAGGCGGCGCGGTGGTTTCGGCCGTGCTGGCCCTGAGCCTGCACGCCAGCGTGCCGCTGCCCCCCGCACCCACCTGGGGCTGGCTGGCCGGGGCGCTGTTGATGGGCGCGGCTTTCCTGGGCGGCAACCTGGCGCTGCAGTACGGCGCGTCCCGCTTGCCGGCCAATGTCACCGCCGTGGTGATGATCACCGAAGTGCTGTTCGCTGCTGGTTCGGCGGTGCTGCTGGGGGCCGGCCAGCTGACGCCGGCCCTGTGCGTGGGCGGCGCCCTGATCGTCGGCGCCACGCTGTTGGCCGGGCAGCACTGAGCCGGCACACGCCCGGCCGCAGACCGGCGACGCCTAGGGCACGGCCCCGTGGGCGGGGGCTGAATCTGCCGCCGCCGCTGTCGCCGCGGGGGCCTTGGCCAGCAAGCCGTCGGGTTGAACCAGGCGCTGGCGGCGCAGCAGCGCCGAAAGTTCGGCTTCCTTGATCGGCTTGCCCAGGTAAGCGTCGCAGCCGGCCAAGGCGCCGCGGGCGCGGTCGACCGCGGCGTGATGGGCCGAGACCACGATGACGGTGGCATCGATGGCCAGGGCGCTGCGCTTGATCTGGCGGCACAGCGCCAGGCCGTCAAGTGCACTGTCGGGGCCCAGCTCTATGTCCAGGAAGATCAGGTCGTAGCTGTGCAGGTCCAGCAGTTCCAGCACCCGGTCGCTGGTGGCGGCCCCGTCGCTGCGCACGCCCCAGGGCAGCAAGCGGGTGGTGAGAAAACGCCGTGCAATGTCGCTGTCGTCCACCACCAGGGCACGCGGCGGGGCGGGCGGACCGACGAAGTCGGGCGCCTTCGCGGCCTGGGCCACCGCACGCGAAGTGGGCAGGCGCGGCGCCGACGGCACGGCAGCCAGTGCGGTGGCCACCGGCAGCGCGGCGGCGGGCCGCAGCAACGGCAACGGCAACGGCGGAAGCGGCGGCATGCGCAACATCGATTCGAAGATCACGCCGGCCTCGGGCACCACGGCGAGCGGCGGTGGCGGCGGGCCGGCGCGCGCTTGCACCAGCGCGTCCAGCGCCCGCATCACATGCAGCGCGTCGATGGGGCGGCGCATGGACGCGGCGGCACCCTCGGGTGCGGGCGAACCGATGAACACGGTCTCGGCCAGCCTTTCGGTGACCAGCACCAACTGCACGGACGGACCGTGGTCGGCATCGGCTATCAGGTAATCGGCGTCGGTGAGGGTGACAACCAGCTGAAAGCGCGGTTCACGTTCGGCGGCGAGGCGGAAGTAGGAGGCCAGCGCGGTGCGCTCGAATTCGCTGAAGCCCAGGAAGGCGATGCGCGCGGGGGCTTGTGTGGGCGTTTGGAATGACATCAGGCGGCCGATGCTGGGGCGCCGGCTGGCCGCTGTCAACGCTGTTGGGGCGATAACATCCGCCGCCCGCCCTGCCTGGAGCCGCCACATGACCGAGAAGACCCCCAAGTGCATTTTCGATTTCGACGCCGCCTCCATCGCCGGCCAGCCCGCCAACTTCTCGGCCCAACGCGGCAAGGTGATGCTGGTGGTCAACACCGCCAGCGCCTGCGGCTACACGCCGCAGTTCGCCGGGCTGGAAAAGCTGTGGCAGGACTACGAAGCCCAGGGCCTGGTCGTGATCGGTTTCCCCAGCAACGAATTTGGCGCACAAGACAAGGGCAGCAACAACGAGATCGCCTCGTTTTGCCAGCTGAACTATGGCGTCAGCTTCCCGATGATGGCCAAAACCAAGGTCAACGGCAGCGACGCCCACCCGCTGTGGCAATGGCTGAAGGGTGAAGCGCCCGGCATCCTGGGCACCCAGGCCATCAAGTGGAACTTCACCAAATTCCTGGTCGGCCGCGACGGCCAGGTGATCCGGCGCTACGCGCCCAGCGACGCGCCTGAATCCTTGCGCCAGGACATCGAAAAGGCCCTCGCCGCATGAACGTCTTCAGCCACCTCGACGCCTACGCTGGCGACCCCATCCTGAGCCTGAACGAGGCCTACCAGAAGGACCCGCGCCCAGACAAGGTCAACCTGTCGATCGGCATCTACTTCGACAACGACGGGCTGATACCCGTGCTGGACTGCGTGCACCAGGCCGAAGCCCAGATGCTGGCCGCCAGCGGCCCCAAGCCCTACCTGCCGATGGAAGGCTCGGGCACGGCCCGCCATGCCGTGCAGGCCCTGCTCTTCGGCGCCGACCACAGCGCCGTCACCAGCGGCCGCGTGGCCACCCTGCAAACCGTGGGTTCCAGCGGCGGACTGAAGGTCGGCGCTGACTTCATCCAGCGCTGGCTGCCCGGCAGCGGCCTGTGGGTCAGCGACCCCAGCTGGGACAACCACCGCGCCATCTTCGAAGGCGCCGGGCTGACCGTCAGCAGCTACCCCTATTACGACGACAGCACGGGCGGCCTGAAGTTCGACGCCATGCTGGCCGCGCTGCAAGCCCTGCCGCCGCGCAGCGTGGTGCTGCTGCACGCCTGCTGCCACAACCCCACCGGCGTGGACCTGAGCCCGGCGCAGTGGACCACGCTGATTCCGGTGCTGCGTGAGCGCGAACTGCTGCCTTTCCTGGACCTGGCCTACCAGGGCTACGGCGACGGCATCCAGGAAGACGCCTACGCCATCCGCGCGCTGGCCTCGGCGGGGCTGAGCTTCTTCATCGCCAATTCGTTTTCCAAGAGCATGAGCGTCTACGGCGAACGTGCGGGCGCGCTCAGCGTGGTCTGCGCCGACGCCGCCGAGGCCGATCTGGTGCTGGGCCAGCTGAAGGCCACCGTGCGCCGCAACTATTCCAGCCCGGGCATCCACGCCGCCGGCATCGTCAGCCGCGTGCTGAGCGACCCGGCGCTGCGCGCTTCGTGGGAAAGCGACGTGGCGGCCATGCGCAGCCGCATCCAGGCCATGCGCCGCAGCCTGCACAGCGTGCTGGCCGCCAAGCTGCCCGGCCGCGACTTCGACTACTTCCTGACCCAGCGCGGCATGTTCAGCTACACCGGCCTCGGCGCGGCGCAGGTCGACCGCCTGCGCGAAGAATTCGGCGTCTACCTGGTGCGCTCGGGGCGCATCTGCGTGGCCGGATTGAACACCGGCAACGTCGAGCGCACGGCCGCCGCCATCGCCGCGGTGCTGTAGTTCGGCTGCTCAGGCGGACGGCGGCGCTGCCGCCGCCTGCACCTGCTGGCGCAACCACTGGTGTTCGGGCGCGGCGTCGTTGCGCAAATGCCAGAGCATTTCCACGTGCACCGGCTCCAACAGCAAGGGCAGCTCGCGCACCACCAGGTCCTGGGCGCCGGTGGCCAGCAAGAACCGCTCGGGCAACACTGTCAGCAGTTCGGACGTGGCCACCACGCGCCCGGCCGTGGCGAACTGGTTGACGGTCAGCACAATGCGCCGCTGCCGGCCCAGCGCGGTCAGCGCCTTGTCCACATAGCCATGGGGGCGGCCTGAAAAGCTGACCAGCAGGTGGTGGGCGGCGCAGAAAGCGTCCAACGTCAGCGCTTCGGCGGCCAGCGGATGGCCTTTGCGCATCACGCAGACATAGCGGGTGGCGTAGAGGCGCACATGGCGCAAGGCACTGTCCTGGCCCTGCGCCAACAAGTCAGTAATCACTTCAGGAAAGAAGCCGACGGCCATGTCGGCGTCGCCGTCTTCCAGCAGGCGGCGCGGGTCGCGGGTGGTCAGTGGCAGCAGGCGCAGGTTCACCAGCGCGCCGCTCTGCTCGATGCGCGCCACCAGGCCCGGCGCCAGCAGCGCGGCGGTGGCGTCGGCCATGGCCAGACGCAGTTGCACGGCGTCGCGCTGGGGGTCGAAGTCGCCCGGCGTCAACACCTGGCGCAGGCTGGCCAGGGCCATGCGCACCTGGGGCCACAGCGCCTCGGCCTGCGGCGTGGGCCGCATGCCGTGGGCGGTGCGCACGAACAACTCCTGCCCGAGTGACTCGCGCAGCCGCCGCAGCGCGTGGCTGACGGCCGGCTGCGTCATGGCCAGCGCGGCGGCCGCGCGGGTCAGGCTGCCCTCGGCCATCACGGCGTCCAGCACGCGCAGCAGGTTCAGATCCAGGGTGCGGAAAGCGTGTTGCATGCTATCGATGATATGAACAATAGACATATCTTAGATGCCAAATATTCACTTGCGCCGCATTGGTGATAACCCTAGTATTCATCCACCCGAACCCCACCTGGGTTCACAAGCTGCCCGATCCGGGCGGCGCAGCAAGGAGTTCACATGACCGCCATCACCGTTCAATCGCCCATCACCATTGCCGTCCCCCGCGCCAGCCGCTGGGCCGCCGGTGCCTTTACCGGCGTTCTGAGCTGGTTCGAGCAGCACGGCACCTTCCGCGCCGAGCGTCAACTGCAGGCTGACCGCGCCACCGAAGCCGCTGCCGTGCGCGAATACGCCCAGCGCTACGCCAGGCACGACCCGCGTTTCGCCGCCGACCTGCTGGCCG
>JAYVBO010000480.1:0-6637 GCA_043750435.1 Betaproteobacteria bacterium
TTCAACAGGCCGACCACGCCGGTGTGGGCCACGCCGGTGCGCACCTCGTCCAGGCCGATGCGCTGCAGGTGTTCGGCCACGATGGCGGCGGTGCGGAATTCGCGGTTGCCCAGTTCCGGGTGGGCGTGGAAATCTCGCCGCCAGGCGATGACGGCGGCCTCGATGGCGGTGGCGGCGGTTTCGATTTGGGTGGCCAGGGAAGAGGCGGCGATGGGCTGCTCGGCGAGGGGGGTGCTGGCTATCATTTGGATTGTCCTTGGGGTGGCCAAAGCACGCTATCACAGGGCCCTGCAGCCCAGTCACCGCGCCCAACCGCACCGCACCCACCCCGGAGTCACCGATGAACGACAAGGCCCGCGAACTCGCCCATCAACTGGTGCGCAATTTCAAAACCGCCCCGCTGGAAACCTTCGAACGCCCGCCGCTCTACGCCAGCCAGAGCGCCCGGCTGGCGTCCGGCACGCTGGCCCGGCAACTGGGGGCGTCGGTGGACATCCTGCCCCCCGGCATGCGCAGCTGCCCCTACCACCTGCACCATGCGCAGGAAGAAATGTTCATCGTCATCGAAGGCAGCGGCACGCTGCGCGTGGCCGGCGAAATGCTGCCCATCACGGCCGGCGACGTGCTGTTCCTGCCGGCCGGGCCCGATTACCCGCACCAGATCATCAACACCTCAGACGCCCCGCTGCATTACCTGTCGATCAGCACCCGGCAGACGCCCGAAATCTGCGAGTACCCCGACTCGGGCAAGCACAACGTTTGGGCGGCCGGCCCGGCCGGCGCGAAAGACGCCTTCGCCACGGTGCAACGCAGTGGACCCAGCGTGGACTACTGGGACGGTGAGCCGTGAAGCGAGCCCTGAAGCGCCGCCTGCACTGAAGCCGTCGGCCACGGCTACGGCAGCGTCACCCGCACCTGCATCAGCTGGCGGCCGTGTTCGGCCAAGGTCAGCGTGGACACCGTGCCGGGCTCGCTGGCCTGCTGCGGCGTGCCGGTGGCGGCAAAGGCCATCCACACGCCCAGCGGCAGGCGCAGCGTGCTGCCAGCTTGCTGGGTACGCGTGGCCGGCAACGGTGTTCCAGGTGCTGGCTGCAAGGTGGTGCTGCTGAACTGCAATTCGAGGCTGACCGGGCTGTCGCCACCGGCCCACTGCGGGCGCACCGTCAGGCTCTGCCCCGAAGGCACCCAGGTCACGGCCTGCGCGACGGCACCGGCGCGGTCGGCCGGTGCGCCCGACCCAGCCCCGCGCGCCGCGCCCTGCTGCCACAGCACCGGCAGCGCACGGCCCAGGCGCAGCGCGCCGGTCTGGCCGTTCTGCACCAGCAGCTGCAGCGCTTCCACCGGCGGCTGTGCCAGGCGGCGCGTGCTGACCGTGTAGCTGCCGTGCCCGTTGGCCACGGCCTCGTCCACCACGCGCACCTCCAGCACCAGGTTCACGGCCGGCAGGGCCGGGGCTGCCGCAGCCCCCAGCACCGCCGAAGCGGGGGCCAGGCCAAGCGCAATGAGGATGAGGGGGCGCAGCACGGGCAGGTGTCGATACGGGTCGTGTGACGGAAGCCGCATGGTGGCGCGGCCCTGCCGGCTGGTGCCGCACAGGAGGCGGCTGAAGCGGCGCTTTTTCCGGGCATTGCGGCGAGCCTGAAAGCCGAAGATCGACGACCCGATAGCGCCATGCCCGGCATGCGTTCGGGCATCGCCACCCGTGACCCTAAGACCGCAACGCCTTGGCCCACCTGCTGATCATTGAACTGCCCGACGGCAACGACACCGACCTGGTACAGGCCGCCATCGCACGCGGCGACCGCTACACCTTCGTCAGCGGCGACCTGGCACCCTACCGCCGCCAGCCCGCCGTGCTGGCCCTGCTGGACCGTGCGCGGGCCTGCGTCGAGGTGCCAGGCCTGGACGCCGACGAACTGGCGCGCCGCGTGCTCGCCCTCCACGCCAGCCTGCCTTTTGACGCCCTGCTGTGCGGGCCCGGCGCCCACCTCGCGGCCACCGCGCAACTGGCGCAAGACCTGGGCTGCGCCTTCCTGAACCCGGCCACCGCCGCCCTGCTGCAGAACCCGCCACAGTGGCGGCAGCGCCTGCAGGAACGCGGCTTGCCCCAGCAAGAACTGCTGGGCGCCGGCCGCGTCATCGCTTGCGACACCTTGACCCTGTCCGGCCGTCACCACCTGCTGGGCGTGCACGAAAAGCTGCTGCACGCGCCGCCTTCGGCGGCGTTACGCGGCTGCACCTTCACGCCGCAGAAGGGCAGCACCCGCGCCGGCCCCGACGCCATCGAACGCTACCTGGGCGCCGTGTTGGATGCGCTGGGCGTGGACTGCGGCGCCACCCACACCGAACTGGCCATCACGGCGCGCGGCCTGCAGGTGGTGGGCATCAGCGCCGGCCTGCCAGGCGGCCGCTTGCCGCGCCTGCTCGGCTATGCACTGGGGCGTTCGCTGCATGCCGACGTCATCGCCCTGCACTGTGGCCAGCCACTGCCGGTGGGCTCGGGCGCCACGCCGCAAGTGGCGGTGCTGCGCAACCTGGCCAGCGACGCGGTGGGCGTGCTGGACGAAGTGGTGCTGCCGCCCTGGCAAGACCCGGCCATCCGCTGCGCTGAAGTGCTGTGCCTGCCCGGCCAGACCGTGCGGCCCCCGCTGCGCGAAGCCGACAACCTGGGCTGTGTGATGGTCTGCGGCCCGTCGCGCGCCGACGCCGAAGACCTGGCCGACCGCTATGTGGCGCGCACCCTGGTGCGCCTACGGCCGGCCGGTGTGTCGGTCGCGGCGACGCCTGGGCTAGAGTTCACCGACCCCGCGACACCCACTGCAACGGCTGCACCCGCCGCCGCGGCCGCCCTCACGCAGCCCCACGCCACCGTCCGCCCTTGGCCTCAGAACCCGTCCCCACACCTGCCGCAGCGCCCGCTGCGGCCACGCCATCGACCGGGCTGCTAGAAGGCCGTGCGCTGAGCTGCCGGCGCGGCCGGCGGATGCTGTTCGAGCAGCTGGACATCCGCTTGCCCCCGGGCAGCACCACCTGGCTGCGCGGCACCAACGGCAGCGGCAAGACCAGTCTGATGCGCATCCTGGCCGGGCTGTCGGCGCCCGCTGAAGGCGCGGTGCTGTGGAACGGCCAGCCCTTGCGGCAGGCCGGCCGCGCGGCGCGGATGGGCCTGCTGTACATCGGCCACACGAACGCGCTGAAGGACGACCTGACGCTGGAAGAGGCGCTGGCCTTTCTGGCCCGCCTGGCCGAACACCCGGCCCCCGAGGCCGCTGCGGCTGCGGCGCTGGAACGCCTGGGCCTGGGCACGCGGCGCAAGGCTGCGGTGCGCACCCTGTCGCAAGGCCAGCGGCGGCGCGGTGCGCTGGCCCGGCTGGCGCTGGACGACACGCCGCGCACCTGGATCCTGGACGAACCCTACGACGCGCTGGACAGCGACAGCATCCAGTTGCTGTCGGGCCTGATCACCGCCCACGCCGCGCGCGGCGGCGCGGTGCTGCTGACCAGCCACCAAGATGTGGTGCTGCCCGGCTTGCGTGAACACCGGCTGCTGAGCCGGCCTGCCGCGCGGGCTTGAACGGACCGCCGCGCTGTGCGGCTGCGGCTGCACAGCGCTTCGAGCTAGGGCCTTCACCCGGGCCACAGCGGCGCTTCCCTACAATCCGCCGCGCAGATGAGTGATCGCCTTTTCCCCAATTTCCCCAATTTCCCACTTGCCCACCGCCGCCGTGGGCGCCGTGCATGAACCCGCACATGCGCCCCCAGACGGGCAGCCTGGCGCTGTGGTCGCCCATCTGGACACTGGCCCAGCGCGACCTGCTGCTGGCCCGCCGCCGCCGCGTCGAGGCGCTGCTGCCGCTGGGCTTTTTCATCGCCGCTGCCGGCCTGTTTCCGCTGGGCGTGGGCCCCGAACCGCAGATGCTGCGGCAGATTGCGCCGGGCGTGGTCTGGGTTTGCGCGCTGCTGGCGGCCATGTTGTCGGCGACGCAGATGTTTGCCAGCGACGAACACGACGGCTCGCTGGAACAACTGCTGCTGGCGCCGCAAGCGCTGGTGCTGTTGGTGGTGGGCAAGGTCGTCGCGCACTGGCTCAGCACCGGCTTGCCTTTGGTGCTGGCCGCGCCGTTGCTGGGTATAGCGTTCGACATGCAAATGCCGGCCATCGTCACCCTGATGGCCACGCTGCTGGTCGGCACGCCGGTGCTCAGCCTGCTGGGCGCTTTGGGCGCGGCGCTGACGCTGGGCCTGCGCAGCGGTGGCGCGCTGGTCTTTCTGCTGGTGCTGCCGCTGACCATTCCGACGCTGATCTTCGGCACCGGCGCGGTGGGTGCGGTGGAAGCCGGCTTGTCGCCGCGCGCGCACTTCTCTTTGATGGGCGCCATCCTGATCTTCACCGCCCTGGGCCTGCCCTGGGCCACGGCGGCTGCCCTGCGCATCTCGCTCGATTGACGCCATGAGCCGCACCACCCGCTTGCGCTGGTCCACCTACGCCGCCCCGTCGCGCTTCTACGCGCTGGCCGGCAAGTTGGTGCCCTGGTTCTGGGTCGCCGCCATTGCGCTGTCGGCCATCGGCCTGTTCATCGGCTTCGGTATCGCGCCCACCGATTTCCAGCAGGGCGACGCCTACCGCATCATCTTCATCCACGTGCCCGCCGCCTGGATGTCGATGGTGATTTACGGCGCGATGGCCTTCTTCGCGGTCATCGGCTGGGCCTTCAACACGCGGCTGGCCTCGATGTACGCGCGGGCCCTGGCGCCCACCGGTGCCATGTTCACCTTCCTGGCGCTGTGGACCGGCGCCTTCTGGGGCAAGCCGACCTGGGGCACCTGGTGGGTGTGGGACGCCCGCATCACCACCGAATTCATCCTGCTGCTGCTCTACCTGGGCTACATCGCGCTCACCGAAGCCATCGACGACGAACGCCGTGCGGCCAATGCGGGCGCTTTGTTGGCACTCGTGGGCGCGGTCAACATCCCCGTCATCCGCTTCTCGGTGGTGTGGTGGAACACCCTGCACCAGGGCGCCACCATCAGCATGGACAGCGCGCCCAAGATGGCCGCCACCATGCTGGCGGCCATGCTGATCATGACCTTCGCCTTCTGGGCCTACAGTTTCGCGGTGGTCTTCACCCGCGCCCGCGCCATCGTGCTCGAGCGTGAGAGTGACACCGAGTGGGTGCGCGCCCTGGCGGCGCAGCCGCCTACCCACGCTTGACGGCGCAGCCAACCCGCGCTTGAGGACACACGCCATGCACTGGAATTCTTTCGCCGACTTCGTCCACATGGGCGGCTACGGCCTTTACGTTTGGGGCTCTTACGGCGCCGCGCTGGTGGTGATGCTGATCGAACCGCTGCTGGCCGTGCAACGCCGCCGCACGGCGCTGTTGAACGTCGACGCAAAAGGCGGCGACGGGGCGCGGGCATGAAGCCGCGCCACAAGAAAGTTGCCATCGCCGTCGGCCTGCTGGCCGTGGTGGGCGTGGGCGTCGGGCTGATCCTGCAGGCCTTCAACAGCAACATCCAGTTCTCGTACACGCCGTCGCAGATCGCAGCGAAAGAAGCCCCGGTGGGCCGCACCTTCCGCGTCGGCGGCCTGGTGCAGGCCGGCACCGTGGCGCGTGACGGCGTGACCGTGCGCTTCACCGTCACCGACACCGCCCAGGCCGTGCCGGTGCGCTATGAAGGCATCCTGCCCGACCTGTTCAAAGAAGGCAAAGGCGTCGTCGCCCAGGGCCAACTGGGTGCCGACGGCGTCTTCGTGGCGCGCGAAGTGCTGGCCAAGCACGACGAAAACTACATGCCGCCCGAAGCCGCCGACGCCATGCAGCGCGCGGCCAAGGCCAAGGCCCTGGTGCAGGCTGCGAAATGAGGGCGCAAACATGATTCCGGAACTCGGTCACCTCTGCCTCTTCTTCGCGCTGGCCGTGGCGCTGGCGCAAGGCGTGCTGCCGCTGGTCGGCGCGCAACGCAACCAGGCCGGCTGGATGGTGCTGGCGCGCCCGCTGGCGCAGTGGCAGGCACTGTTCATCGCCCTGGCTTTCGTACTGCTGGCGGCTTCTTTCGTACGCAACGACTTTTCGGTGCTCTACGTGACCAACAACTCCAACAGCGCGCTGCCGCTGGAATACCGGCTGGCCGCGGTGTGGGGCGGGCATGAAGGTTCGCTGCTGTTGTGGGTGTTGATGCTGAACATCTGGACGGTGGCCGTGGCGCGCTTCAGTTCGCGCCTGCCGCTGCCCTTCGCGGCGCGCATCCTGGCCGTGATGGGCTTGGTGTCGGTCGGCTTCCTGCTGTTCATGCTGCTGACCAGCAACCCCTTCGACCGCATGATTCCGGCCGCCGCCGATGGCCGCGACCTGAACCCGCTGCTGCAAGACCCGGGCATGGTCATCCACCCGCCCATGCTCTACATGGGCTACGTGGGATTCAGCGTGGCCTTTGCGTTTGCCATCGCGGCGCTGCTGGGCGGCAACCTGGACGCCGCCTGGGCGCGCTGGACGCGTCCCTGGACCACCGCCGCCTGGGTCTTCCTGACCTTCGGCATCGGCCTGGGCAGCTGGTGGGCCTACAACGAACTGGGCTGGGGCGGCTGGTGGTTCTGGGACCCGGTGGAAAACGCGTCCTTCATGCCCTGGCTGGC
>JAYVBO010000481.1:0-2846 GCA_043750435.1 Betaproteobacteria bacterium
AGCCTGGGCCCACCCGGTGCTGTACCGGCGCATCGAGGACGCGCGCAAAGCCAATCCGGCCCTGAAGATCATCGTGGTCGACCCGCGCCGCACCGAGACCGCCGAGCAGGCCGACCTGCACCTGCCGCTGCTGCCCGGTACCGACGTGGCGCTGTTCAACGGCATGCTGCATTTGCTGCTGTGGGACGGCCTGACGGACACCCGCTACATCGCCGCGCACACCGAAGGCTTCGATGCGCTGAAGGCCATCGTGCGGGATTGCACGCCGGCCGTCACGGCGCGCATCACGGGCTTGAAAGAAGACGCCATCGTGCAGGCCGCGCGCTGGTGGGGTGAATCGGCGGCCACGCTGTCCTTGTATTGCCAGGGCCTGAACCAGAGCAGCAGCGGCACGGCCAAGAACGCCGCGCTGATCAATCTGCACCTGGCCACTGGGCAGATCGGCAAGCCCGGCGCCGGGCCGTTTTCACTGACCGGCCAACCGAATGCGATGGGCGGGCGCGAAGTGGGCGGCATGGCCAACTTGCTGTCGGCCCACCGCGACCTGGGCAATGCCGAACACCGCGCTGAAGTGGCGCGTTTGTGGGGCTTGCCCGATGTGCCTGCCCAGCCCGGCAAGACCGCCGTGGAGATGTTCCAGGCTGCCGCCGACGGCGAGATCAAGGCGCTGTGGATAGCCTGCACCAACCCCGCGCAAAGCCTGCCCGACCAGGCCACGGTAAAGCGCGCTTTGGAGCGCGCCGAGTTCGTCGTGCTGCAAGAAGCCTTTGCCGGCACGGCCACCGCGCGCCACGCGCATTTGCTGCTGCCGGCCAGCAGTTGGGGCGAGAAGGAAGGCACCGTCACCAACAGCGAACGCCGCATCAGCCGCGTGCGTGCGGCCGTGCCGGCACCTGGGCAGGCGCGGGCCGACTGGGCCATCGCCTGCGACTTCGCACGGCGCGTCGAACAACGCCTGCGGCCCGATGCGCCGACCCTGTTTCCGTATGCCGATGTCGAGTCGATCTGGAACGAGCACCGTGAGAGCACACGCGGCCGCGACCTCGACATCACCGGCCTGAGCTGGGCCCAGCTGGACGCCGGTGCGCAGTGCTGGCCCTACCCAGAGGGCGCGGCGCAAGGCCAGGAACGCCTGTATGCCGACGGCGTCTTCCCCACCGCCAGCGGCCGCGCGCGCTTTTCGGCTGCGCCCTACAAGGCGGTGGCCGAGCCACGCGATGCGCGCTTCCCTTTCGCGCTGAACACCGGCCGCCTGCGTGACCAGTGGCACAGCATGAGCCGCACCGGCACGCTGGGCCGGCTGTTCGGCCACACGCCCGAGCCGACGCTGGACCTGCACCCACAAGACGTGTTTCGCCTGCGCATGGTGGACGGCGACATGGCCACGGTGCGTTCGCGCCGCGGCACGCTGGTGTTGCCCGTGCGCGGCACCGACAGCGTGTCGCCAACGCAGGCCTTCATCGCCATGCACTGGGGCGGCGAAACGGTGCTCGGTGGCGTCAACACCCTGACCTCGCCGGCCTACTGCCCGCAGTCCAAGCAACCCGAGTTGAAGCACGCGGCCGTGCAGATTTCACGCGCCGACCTGCCCTGGCGCCTGGTGGCACTGGCGTGGTGCGACGACGCGCAAGCATTGCGACTGCGCGCCACTTTGCAGCCGCTGTTCAAGCACTTTGGCTACGCCGCCTGCGTGCCTTTCGGCCGCGAACGCAGCGGCGTGCTGTTTCGGGTGGCCGCAGCGCAAGCCATTTCCGCAGAATTGCTGACGCAGCTGGCCGCGCTGTTTGGCCTGGAAGGCGCTGATGCCCTGAGTTATGCCGACCCCCGGCGCGGCCAGCGGCGCAGCGTGCGTCTGTCGCGCAGCGGCGGCGACCAGCACCTGGACGCCTTCTTGCTGGCCGGC
Source organism: Betaproteobacteria bacterium (assembly GCA_043750435.1). GTDB lineage: Bacteria > Pseudomonadota > Gammaproteobacteria > Burkholderiales > Burkholderiaceae_C > Rubrivivax. The sequence goes on from JAYVBO010000481.1 coordinate 1,904, forward strand.
GACACGCGCGCCGAGGCCTGGATAGCACCCTTGTTGCAGCAGTCGCTGCCAGCTCAGGCCTATGGCCGCTTTCTGCTGGCACCGGGCGCCACACCCCCCGGCCCGACCCCGGTGCGTTCGGCCCAGGTGTGCAGTTGTTTCGACGTCAGCGAGTCGGCGATTCTTCAATCCTTGGCCGCCAGCGCGGGGCCACCCGAAGCGCAGCTTGCCGCACTACAGGCCACACTGCGTTGCGGCACGCAGTGCGGGTCTTGCCTGCCCACGTTGAAGCGGCTGGCCGGCTTGAAGCCGGTCACCGCCTGAAGCACCCAGCGGCGCCGGGCGGGCCCGATCTGGGCCCGGAACTTGCGGAGTGCTGTGTAAGGGAAGAACAAGGTCATGAGCATTGCCGTTTACCTCAAAGACATCGGCCGCGGCGCGGCAGGCGCCCGCGCGCTCAGCGTGCAGGCGGCCCACGAACTGATGGCCGAAGTGCTGGCCGGTCGCGCCGCCGCGCCAGCGGTGGGCGCCTTCGTGATGGCCATGCGCATGAAGGGCGAAACGCTGGACGAGCTGGTCGGCTTTCTCAGCGCGGTGCACGAACAGTGCGTACCCGTGCCGAGCAAGCAGCCTGTGGTGCTCATCCCGTCCTACAACGGTTCACGCAGACTGCCCAATCTGACACCGCTGCTGGCGCTGTGGCTGGCCCGCGAAGGCCTGCCGGTGCTGGTCCACGGCCCGGTGGTCGAACCCGGCCGCGTGACCACGGCAGCCATCCTGCATGACCTGGGCGTGGCGCCCATCTTGAATGTGCACGACATCGAACGTGCCTGGTCGCGCCGCGAACCGGCCTTCGTGCCCACCGAGGTGCTCTGCCCCAGCCTGCAGGCGCTGCTGGAACTGCGCCGCGTCGTCGGCCTGCGTGGCCCGGGCCACACGGTGGCCAAGATGATCAACCCGGTGC
>JAYVBO010000482.1:0-2845 GCA_043750435.1 Betaproteobacteria bacterium
AAGCCCGACAGCAGCATATTGGGCAGGAAATAGAACATCGTCATCTGCATGCTCTGCATCTGCGAACGCGCGATGGTGGAAAAGGCAAAGCCCACCGTCAGCGTGGCCACGATGAACAGCAGCACCATGGCCGACAGCAAGGCATAGCTGCCGACCATGGGCACGTCGAAGAGCAGCCGCGCGGCGACGAAGACGATCAGTACCTGGACATAGCCGATCAAGGCGTAGGGCAGGATCTTGCCGACCATCATTTCAACCGGACGCACCGGCGTGGCCAGCAGGTTTTCCAGCGTGCCGCGTTCGCGTTCGCGGGTCATGGCCATGGCCGTCATCATCACCAGCGTCATGGTCAGGATGACGCCCATCAGCCCCGGCACCACGTTGTAGGTGCTCAGGCCTTCGGGGTTGTAGCGGCGGTGGATGCGCAGATCAAAAGGCCCCGGCGCAGCGCGCAGCGCGGCCAGCGGGCCGATCAGGTCGTGGGCCAGCGCCGTGGCCGGCAACTGCTGCAGCGCGGCCACGGCCTGGCCGGTGGCCGCCGGGTCGGTGGCGTCGACATACACCGCCAACACGGGCCGTTCGCCGCGCACCAGCCGCGCCGAGAAGTCCGAAGGGAAGACCAGCGCGAACTGCACTTCACCCTGCGCCACCAGGCGGTCGGCTTCGCTGTCGCTGGCGACTTCGGTGACCTGGAAATAGCCACTGTTGCGCACCGCGCTCACGATGCTGCGCACCAGCGGGCCTTGGTCCAGCGCCACCACGGCCGTGGGCAACTGGCGCGGGTCACCGTTGATGGCGTAGCCGAAGAGCACCAATTGCATCAGCGGCACGCCGATCAGCATGGCGAAGGTCAGGCGGTCGCGGCGCAGCTGCAGCAATTCCTTGCGCAGCACCGCAACGATGCGGCCCCAGCTAAACAAAATGGTCGGTCGCACGGGCGGTCAGGGCGATGAAGACGTCTTCCAGGCCGGTGGCGATGCGCTGCACCTGCCAGTCGGGGTGGGGCGCCTGTTCGGCCAGCCAGGCGGGCAGGTCGCTGCCGGCGTCGCCGCTGACATGCACGGTGCTGCCAAAGGCCGCCACCATCCAGCGCGGGTCAGACTCGATCAGCGCGGCCGCCCGGGCCAGTTCGCTGCCGCGCAGTTCCCAAGTCACCAGGCCGGCCTTGGTGATGACTTCCTCGGCCGTTCCGCTGGCCAGCAGCCGGCCGTTGGAGATGTAGGCCAGGCGGTGGCAACGCTCGGCCTCGTCCATGTAGTGGGTGGACACCAGCACCGTCAGGCCTTGCGCGGCCAGGCTGTGGATCTGCTGCCAGAAGTCGCGCCTGGCCTTGGGGTCGACGCCTGCGGTGGGTTCGTCCAGCAGCAGCAGTTCCGGTTTGTGCAACATGCAGGCGGCCAACGCCAGGCGCTGTTTCCAGCCGCCCGACAGCGCACCCGCCAGCTGCTGCCGGCGCGCTTGCAGGCCCAGATTGTCCAGCGCGTCTTGCACCACCTGGCGGCGCTTGGCCATGCTGTAGGCGCGGGCCACGAAGTCAAGGTTTTCTTCGATGGACAGGTCTTCGTAGAGGCCGAATTTCTGCGTCATATAGCCCACGCGCAGCTTGATCAACCGCGACTCGGTGCGGATGTCGTGGCCCAGACACTGGCCTTGACCCGCGTCGGCATCCAGCAGGCCGCAGAGCAGGCGGATGGTGGTCGTCTTGCCGCTGCCGTTGGGGCCCAGGAAGCCGCAGATTTCGCCGCGCCGCACGCGGATCGACAACTGGTCGACAACGGTGTGCGTGCCGTAGCGCTTGGTCAGGCCGCGCACGTCGATGGCGAAGTCGTTGGCGGCTGCTTCGGGTGCCATGGCGTGGGTCTTTTCGTGGGCCATCGCGCCAGCCATACCGGGCGCTTCAGCCACCGGGCGACAAGCGCACGTCCACCGGCTGGCCGGGCTTGAGCGCCGCCGCGTCTGTGGGCTGCGCTTCAACCATGAACACCAGCTTGCTGCGGCTGCCATTGCTGTAGATCACCGGCGGCGTGAATTCGGCCTGCGGCGAGATGTAGCGCACCTGGGCCTTCAAGCCGGCGGCGCAGCCGTCGCAGGCCACGCTCACCTCGCGCCCCACGGCCAGGCGGGCCAGCAGGGGTTCGGGCACGAAGAAGCGCAGCTTGACGGCGCCCGGTGGCAGCAGCGCCAGCACCGGCGAGCCCGCCGGCACCCATTCGCCGACGCGGTACATCACGTCGTAGACCAGCGCCGACACCGGTGCGGTGCGCTGCTTCTGGCCTTCGCGCCAGCGGGCCAGCGCCAGGTCGGCCTGCGTGCCGCGTGACGTGGCGGCGGCGGCGGCGATCTCGTCGGCGCGGGCGGCCTGGGCCGCGAACGCGCGCTGGGCTTGCAGTTCCTGCACGCGCGCGGCGTCGCGGTCGCGCGCGACGGCCAAGGTGTCCAGCTGCACGGCGGCGATATAGCCCTGAGCGACCAGCTGGCGGTTGCGCGCCAGCGTGGACGCAGACCCCGCCAGCGTGGCCTGGGCCTGGGCCAGTTGTTCGTCCAGCGCGCGCAATTCCAGCGGCCGCTTGCCGCTGCCCAGGTTGCGCGCCTGCGCGGCGGCGCTTTCACTGCGGGCCTGGGCCGCCGCGCTGCCCAGCGCTTCAGCTTCGGTGTCCAGCGCGTACAGCAGCTGGCCTTTTTCGACCCGGTCGCCGCGGCGCACGGCCAGGGTCTGCAAGGTGCCGGCGGCGCTGGGTGCCAGGTAGACCAGTTCGGCCTCGGCGTAGCCGCTGAAGGGCGGGTCGGCCGGCGGGCCGCCGCAGCCCGCCAGCCCCAGAGTGGCGGCCAGACCGACGGCGGCGGC
>JAYVBO010000483.1:0-14703 GCA_043750435.1 Betaproteobacteria bacterium
TTCAGCAGATCTTTGAGCGCCCCCACCAGCAACAGGTCCAGGGTGCTGCGATCGCGAAAACCCGTCAGTTCTGCCAGGTGTTCAACGACGCGCGACATCAGGCCTCCGCGATCAGATGGCCACAGCCACTCGGGCGTAGCGCGCAATCAGGGCCAGCAACTCTTCTTCCGAATACGGCTTGCCCAGGTAGTGCTGCACACCCAGCTCAACCGCATAGTCGCGGTGTTTCTGCGCAATGCGCGACGTGATCATCACCACCGGCAGATCGGCCAGCCCGGCGTCGGCCCGCACATTTCGCACCAGGTCGAAACCGTCCATGCGCGGCATTTCGATGTCCGACAGCAGCACGCAGGGCCGCTCTTCGGCCAGCTTTTCCAGCGCCTCCAGGCCGTCCTTGGCCAGCACCACGCGGTAGCCCTCACGCACCAGCAGGCGCTGGGTGACGCGGCGCACGGTGAGTGAATCGTCCACCACCAGCACCATCGGCAGGCGGGACAGCTGCTGCTCAGCCTCGGCCTTCTGGATGGCGGTCTCGGGGGCTTCGGGCTGGAGTTGGCGTGCCCGGGCTTCGTCGCCGTACAGGCTGGCCAGCGCCACCGGGTTGTAGATCAGCGCCACCGCGCCCGATGGCAGCAGCGTCACGCCGGCCAAGCCGGGCAAACGCGCCAGTTGCGGGCCGACGTTCTTGACCACCACTTCCTGGTTGCCCAGAACTTCATCGACATGCACCGCCACGCGTTGCGCCGCGCTGCGCACGATGACCACGGTTTCGGTGCGGCTGGAATCTGAAACCACGCCGCGGGTGCCGGTTCGCAGCAGTGTCGGCAGCCAGTGGAAGGGCAGCGTCTGCCCGCCGAATTCGCAATGGCCGCTGGCGTATGCCGCTTCGACTTCGGCGTGCGGCACGCGGCGCACCAGCTCGATCAGCTGCGAGGGCACCGCCACTTGCAGGTCGCCACAGCGCAGCATCACCACCTGGGTGACGGCCGTGGTCAGCGGCAACAGCAGCTTGAAGCGCGTGCCCTGCCCCGGCTCGCTGGCGGTTTCGATGCGCCCGCCCATGGCGTGGACTTCGGCCCGCACCACGTCCAGGCCGACGCCGCGACCGGCCAGTTCGGTGACGGTTAGCGCCGTGCTGAAACCCGGGGTAAAGATCAGCCCGGCCAACTCGCTGTCGCCGACCGGCGCATCGGCCGCGATCAGCTTGCGCTCGATGCCGCGCTGGCGGATACGCGCCAGGTCCAGGCCCGCGCCGTCGTCGGCAAACTCAACCGCCACCTCATTGCCCGCCTGGGCCACGGTGATGGTGATGACGCCGGTGGCGTCCTTGCCAGATTTGCCGCGCAGGGCCGTCGTCTCGATGCCGTGCGCCACGCTGTTGCGCAGCAGGTGTTCGAAGGGGCCGACCATGCGTTCGAGCACGCCGCGGTCGATTTCGATGGCCCCGCCCACGATCTCGACCTTGACCTGCTTGGCCGTTTCCTTCGCGGCCTGGCGCACCGTGCGCGACAAGCGCTCGTTGATGCTGTCGAACTCGATCATGCGCGTGCGCAGCAGGTCATCCTGCAGTTCGCGCGTCAGCCGGGCCTGGGCGGCCAGTTCGTCTTCGGTCGACTGCAGCGTGCGTTGCAGGCTGCGCTGCAGGGTGGCCACGTCGTTGACCGATTCGGCCATGAAGCGCGTCAGTTCCTGGAAGCGCGTGAAGCGGTCCATCTCCAGCGGGTCGAAGACCTGGGCCGCCGCCTTGGCGGCTTCGATGCGGGTGGTGATCTGCGTTTCGGCCTGCAGTTCGATGTCACGCAGCTGGCGCCGCATGCGCTCCAGGCTGTCGGTCAGGTCGCTCAGCGAAGACTGCAATTGCTTGACATCGCTGTCGATGCGGGCCCGCGTGATGCTGACCTCACCGGCCTGGTTGACCAGGCGGTCGAGCAGACCGGCACGCACGCGCACAACGACGCCGGCGCTGGTCGGCGCGCGCTCGTCCGTCAGTTCGGCCGGCGGGTCGGCCGCAGCAAAGCGCTGCCAGTCGATGGCCAGCGGTGCGACCGCGATGGCCGGCGGCTGCGGCGCGGGCGACGGAGCCTCAACGGGCGTGACTGGCGCTTGCGCAACAGGCTCAGCGACCGGTTCGGGAACGGATTCAATGGGCGCCGCAGCGACCGGCTCGGCGACGATTTCGACAGCCGGCTCGGCGGCCGGCTCCGCGGCAGTTTCCGGCACCGGCGCCGCGACAGACGCCGGAACGAGTGCCACAACAGGCGCAACAAAGGGCGCAACAACAGGCGCCGCGGCCGGATGCGGCTTGCGCATGCTGTCGAAGACCGCGCTCATGGCATCGGCCTGGGCCAACAGCGGCACCACATCGGCGGGCCGGGCGTCACCGCGTGCAGCCAACGCTTCGATGGCGGCCTCCAGGCGGTGCGCCATCTCGCCGATGCGCAGGGCGCCCGACAGGCGCGCGCCGCCCTTCAGCGTGTGCAGCGTGCGCATGCAGGCCATGCCGCCGTCGTGGTTGTCCGGGTCTTCCAGCCAGGCACTCAGGCGCGATTGCAGCTGCGGCAAGAGCTCTTCGGCTTCTTCTTTGAAGATCGGGAACAGTTCGGTGTCGATGTCATCGACCACGGCCGTGTCAGGCTCGTCTTGCAGCGCCTCGGCAGGGTCGGGCGCCACCGTCAGCGGCAGCCGTTCGTGGGCCGCCAGGCGATCCATCAGCTCGGGAGCGACGCCACGCAGGAAGCCCGCCGCGAACTGGTGCAGCAGGCGGCGGATGTCCTCGGCGGCATCGGTGAACAGATTCGCTTCGCCTGGACGGCCGCAGCCTTGGTCGTGCGAGCGCAGCAGCGCGTGTTCCAGCGCCCGGGCCAGCGCCGACAGATCCAGGTAACCCACCGTTGCCGAATTGCCGGCCAGTTGGTGGGCCAGCGCCGAGGTGGTTTCGGGCACCGGGTGACGGTCCCATTCCAGCGCCCACTCGGACAGCGCGGTGACCAGGCGGCGCGACACCTCATCGGCTTCGTTGAGGTAGATATTGAACAGCGGGATGCTGATGCGCAGCGGCCCGATGACCTTGACTTGATCGTCGTCGCCGGCCTGTTCGGGCTCGGCAATGGCTTCGGATTCGAATTCAGGAGCCGACTCCACCGCCACGGCGGATTCGGGCACCGGCGCCGTGCCGAAAATATCACCCAAGTCGTCGAGGTCGATCTCCAGCGCCTCCGCTTCGGGTAGAGCCAGGGTTGGCGGTGGCTCGGCCCGCTTTGGCGGCGCGACATCGAGCGGCAGGTTGAGCAGGCTGCCGCTGCCGGAACCGTGCGGCAGCAGCGTGGTGGCCTGCATGTTCTCGGCCAACACCTCGGGCTCGTCCAGCGTATTCAGGTCCAGGTCGAAGCTGAGTTCGGTGGGCACCGGCGGCGGGGCGAACACGGTCAGCGCGTCCAGGTCCAGGTCGGCAGCGCTGGGCAGACCGGGCACGCGCTGGCTCAAGATGTTCAGCGGCAGGGTCTGCTCGACGGCACTGGGCCGGCTTTCCGGTTCATCGAGCAGATCGAAATCGAGCAGCAGCAACCCCTCGGTCACGATGGTCGGCTCGGCCTGCACGGCCGGCGGGGGCAGCGTGATGATGGCTTCGGCTTCGGCTTCGCTGGTGGCGGGGTCCGTCAGCACCGGCAACTGGGGGGCCAGCGGCGGCAGGTCCAGCAGGTCGAGGCCCGGGTCAGCCGCTGGCGGCTCGGGATCTGATACCCAGGCCGTCGGTTCGACGATGGGGGCCGGGGCGCCCGGCAGATCGACGGGCCGGCGCTCGCCGCGCAGGCGCAGCAAATCGGCGGCCTGTGCCACCGCGGCGGCGTGGTGCGGGCCGGCACGGTCTTCAGCGATGGCCTCGGTCCAGTCCGCCAGATAGGCCAGCGCCTCGGCCGTCAGCACGCGCAGCGCATGGTCCATGCGCGGCGCAGTGGCCATGCGGTCGTTGTAGAGCTGCTCGCAGGCCCAGCCGGCTTCACCGAATTCACGCAGCCCGACCATGCGGGCGCTGCCCTTCAACGTGTGGAAGGCGCGGCGCAAGGCCGTCAGGTCGCTGCGGCTCTCGGGTGCATCGACCAGGCGCTCCAGCGCGGCCTGGGCTTCGGTAACGACCTCGCGCGCTTCCTCGATGAAGATCTCGCGCATCTCGGCGTCGTCTTCCAGGCCGGTGTCGGTGGTGGCGGTGGTGGCCAGCGGCGGCAGCGGCACGGCCGCAGGTGCAGGTGCAGGTGCAGGTGCAGGTGCAGGTGCAGGTGCAGGCGCAGGCGCAGGTGCAGACACCAGGGTCAGCGGACTGCGTTTGGCTGACGGCAGCGCGATGGTCGTTTCGCTGACGAAACGGCTCATGTCCATCGCGGACGGCACGGCTTCCGGCGGGGGCGGCAAGGACTCGACGGCCTCGCGCAGATCCAGTGCCAATTCAGGTTCGTCGGACTCGAAGGCCGCGAAGGCCGAGACCCGTTCGCTCTGGCCCATCACCGCACTCAGGCTGCCAGTGGCCGGGTCGAAGCGGAACAGCGACTTGGCCAGTTGCGGCTGCACGCTGAGCATGTCGATGAGGAAGCTCAAAGCGCCCAGGTTGTCGGCCAGGCGGTCGAAAGTGCCGGTGCGCACGGCGCGCTGCGGATCGACCTCGGTCTGCGCCAGCGCCTCGACTTCGTCGCGCATGTGCAGTGCGGCCTGCGAGGCCTGCTCCATGCCCAGCACCGACAGCACACCGCGCATGGCCGACATCTGGCCCGGCACGGGAATCAGCAGTTCGCGGCGCGCGGGTTCGCGGAAATACTGGTCGATCTGCTTTTCGATTTCCGATAGCGAGGCGCGCAGTTCCTGCACCACGCTGCCCATGGTCTGGCGGTCGGACACGCGGCGGTAGAGCTCTTCCATCCAGGTGTCCAGCACCTGGGGGTCGGCGCCACTGCGCACGTCGTCGATGCGGCGGGCCAGGCGCTGCACACGGTTGGCCAAGTCGGGATGGTCGAATTGCCCATCTTCCAGCGAGGCGTCGACGTAAAGAATGGCGGTGGCCACTTCCATCGCCAGCCCGGCCGGCGGCTCGGTGTTGTCCACCGCGGTTTGCGCCACCGCCGCTTGCAGCGCCAGGGCCAGCGTCTCACCTTCGGGGAACAATCGCTGCAGCGATTCGCCCATCAAAGTGAACTGCTCGGGCAGGCCGGCCATGCGGTGCATTTCACCGCCGGCCACGGCCGACCAGGAATCTTTGGCCACGGCCACGCGTTTGCGCGCCAGGGCCAGCACGGCCGGGTCGAAGCGGCCCAGGCGGGCCGTTTCGTAGTCGGCGGTGGGGTGGCTGTCCAGTTGCCAGGCTTGGCGCACGGCCATCAGGCGCGGTGCGCGGGCGGCGTCGGTCGGCACGCGGGCGTGGCTGCAGAAGAACAGCAGGTCGTGCGCCTGGCGCTCCGACAGTTCGGCATGACCTTTCACCCGCTGGCGCAACTGCGCCAGCATGCCCGACGCGACGCGCTTGGAATACACATCCACCGACAACAGACCCAGTGCCTGGGCTTCGAAAACGGCTGCAGCCAGCTGCCAGAAGCTGGTCAATTCAGCCCCGCCGCCAGCGCCACTTTCGCCGTCACTGCCGTCGCCCACACCCACAGCCAAGCCAGCACACAAATCGCTCATGTGCATCAGCGCAGCCTGGCCACCGTCGACAACGCTGGGGCGCATCAGGGCCAGCACCAGGGTTTCCATGGTGCTGCGCGCAGCTTCGTCGGCGCGCAGCGGCTCGGCGCGCAAATCAGCGGGCAGGGTGTGCCACTGCCAGTCGATGATCCACAGGTCAGCCGGGTGGATGCGCTCGGCCGCCGCCAGTTGCAACACCGAGCGGTATTGCGGGAACAGCATCACCGCCGACACCGGTTTGCCGGCCAGCTGGCGGGCCAGGAAATCGAGCAGCGCGAACGAAGCTTTTTCGACGGCTTCGACCGCCGCCATGTTCACGATCGCCGGCCGGCTGGCCATGCGGGTGACAGCGGCTTCGCTGGCGCGCAGCATCTCGGCCGCGGCCGGCAGACTGACCAGTTCGAGCGCGCCCACGCTCTGATGCAACTGGCTGCGCGCGGTGCGCAGCACGGCCGGGTCCACGCTGCCCACGTCCGAACCGCGCGCCGCGTCGGCTTCTTTCAAGTAGCGGCGCAGCGCCTTGTGGGCCGCTTCCAGCGAACGGCGCAATTCAAGCTGCACCCATGACAGCGGGCTGAGGTCGTCGCCCAGCGGGCTGCCCGTTTCAGGGCCGCCGGTGTCGTGGGTCGGGGGGTTCTCGGCCATGCGTGTGCTCGGTGTATCAGGCAGGCACGCCCATCAAGCGATCTTGAACCGAGACACCGAGGTCTTCAGTTCCTCGGCGGTCAGGGCCAGCTCACGCACCATCTGCGCGGTGGAGCGCGTGCCTTCCGAGGTCTGCTCGGTGACAGCAAAGATGTGCTGGATGTTGGCCGCCACCACGTTGGCCGATTCGGCTTCCCGCAGCGCCTCGTTCGAGATGCGCCCGATCAGCTCGGACAGCTCACGCGTGACGCGGTCGATGTCGCCAAGCGCGGTGCCGGCAGCGTCGGACAAACGCGCGCCTTCGACCACACCCTGGGTGCTGCGCTCCATGGCGCCGACGGCGTCCTGGGTGTCGGTCTGGATGGTCCGCACGATGGCCGCGATCTGCCGCGTCGCGTCGCCCGAACGCTCGGCCAGGCGCTGCACTTCTTCGGCCACCACGCTGAAGCCGCGGCCCGCTTCGCCGGCGGAAGCCGCCTGGATGGCGGCGTTCAGGGCCAGCACGTTGGTCTGCTCGGTGATGTCCGAAATCAGTTCGGTGATCTCGCCGATTTCCTGCGACGACTCGCCCAGGCGCTTGATGCGCTTGGAGGTGTCCTGGATCTGGTCACGGATGGCATTCATGCCGCCGATGGCGTTCTGCACCGCCGTCAGGCCGGTCTCGGCCGCCTGCAGCGACTGGCGCGCCACCTGGGCCGTTTCCTGGGCCTGCGCGCTGACGTTGTTGATGCGGCCGGCCATCTGCAGCACCGAGTCGCCGGTGTTGCGGATTTCGCGCAACTGCTCGCCCGAAGCGGCCAGCAGTTCGGTAGACGTCTCTTCGACCTGGGCCGTGGTGTCGGTCACCCGGCCCACCGTGGCCTGCACCTGGGTGACCAGGGTGCGCAGCTCTTCCACGGTGTAGTTCACCGAGTCGGCAATCGCGCCGGTGATGTCTTCGGTCACCGTGGCCTGCTGGGTCAGGTCACCCTCGGCCACCGCCTGCAACTCATTCATCAAACGCAGAATGGCGGCCTGGTTGGCGTCGTTGACGCGCTTGGCTTCCTGCTCCTGGCGCTCGGCTTCGAGGCGCTGCACATCGGCCACCTGCATGCGGCTTTTCTGGTCGATGACGAAGAGCTTGAGCAAGCCCAGACCGGCAGCCACCAGCGCCAGCAAGGCGATCAGGCCGAAGACCACGCGCCCGCCGCTGAGCCCGCTGTCGGCACCCAAGCCCAGTTGCAGCGTGTCCAGACCCAGTCGCAGGGGCTCGCTGTCGGCCACCACCTGGGTCTGCGCTTCGCGCGCGGCCACCAGGCCTTGCAGGTTGCTCAGGATGGCGCTGGCTGCAGTGCGCGTCTGTTCGTACTGCGTCAGCAACTGCTGCAGCTTTTCGCGCTGCTGCGGTTCGCGCGTGCCCGGCAAGTGCAGGTCGGCGTTGCCGTTGATCACGCCCTGGGCGATTTCACGGAAAGAGTTCAAGTCCTTGCCCAGCAGAAACACGGCTTCGGCGCTGACGCCCTCGGTGGACAGGAATTCATTGGCGCTTTTGCCGATGCGCTGGGTCAGCATCACCAGCTGGCCCACGGCCGCCAATTCGGCCGCCGAAGCGCCGCTCTGCAGCTTCAGTGCGGACACCGTCTCGGCAGTTTCCAGCAGATCGGCACTCTGGCGATTGATGGCGCGCAGCGCCTGGCCCACCTGCGTCAGCGTCTTCTGCTGGCCCAGCACGGCGCCCGACGCCTTCTCAGCACGGTCGACCAGCGGCAACAGCTTGTCGACCTGGTCTTGCAGGCCCGAGGGCGCAGCGGCGATGTCGGCTTCACCATTCTTCAGCGCGCGCACGTTGCGGGCCAGCACCGTGATGCTGTCCTTGACTTCACCGAATGCCGCGGCATTGCCCACCAGGGCCTGCGACACGGACTTGGCCAGGCGCTGCGACTGGGTGCCAGCCTGCCCGGCTGCGGCCACCTGGTCGGCGCTGCGACCGCTGGCCGAGAGCGACAGACCGGCCCAGGTCAACAAGCCCAGCAGGCCGAAGGCAAACAGCAGCACCAAGCTGCGCTGCTGGCGGGCTATGGGCCAGGCGCCGATGACCGGCAGGCCGCTGTTGAAGACGGCCGGCCCGACGCCAGCACTCAGCTGACGGCTGTCGCTGAAGTCACCGGCCAGTTCGGACGGCGCGGCCTCGGAAATGATGGAAGCGCCTTCGTCGTGCGCATGCGTCTCGGGTGACGACAGCGTGCTCTGGCCCAGACGCACGGTGGCTTCCATCGGGTTGACCGGTGGCGCCAGTTCGTCGAAGGGCGGCGATTCCGGCTCCTTGGCGGGCGTTGCGGCGGTGCGAGGGGTGCCCTTGATCCGGTCTAGAAAACTCATGTCGTCCTCTCTGGGGTTCCGCCGCGCAGACGGAAACACCCGCGCATGACGCCGCAGCGTGCGGCGCGAGCCTGCTCATCAATCGGGAAACCTTTGGCGAAATGGCACACCGCGATCATGCCGCGATGGCCAGGAACTGCTCGTTGCGGGCCAGCGCCCCGAGGTCGATCTCTTGCCACACGCGGCCCTCGGCGTCGCGCCAGCGGCCACCGGCGAATGCCGGCCGCTGGACGCCGTCGGCGGGCTCGGCGTTGAGTTGCGTGGCGCTGCGCAAACCGGCCAGTTTGTCGACCAACACCGCGCAGTGCGATCCCTGGTTGGCGTTGAAGGCCAGCAGCTGCGACCGCTCGCGCACGGCATCTACCGCGATAGGCAGGCGCAAACCCAGAAAGGCCGCGAAATCGACCACCCCGTGCAGGCCACCGCGCAAATTGGCCACACCCATGAACCAAGCCTGGGTGTGCGGCACCGGCAGCAGCCTGCCCACCGGGAAGATCTCGCCAGCCGTCGGCAACTGAACCAGGAAGCCCTGCCCGGCGCACTCGACGGCCAGCCACGACTGCACCCGCACCTCGGTGCGCGCCTGTTGCAGGCGGGTCGCCAGGCGGGCCTGCAGTTCACGCAGGGCTTCGCGGTTGGCCATCAGTCGAAGGCTTTGATCTTGGTCATCAGCTCTTCGGTGCTCACCGGCTTGACGATGTAGTCACGGGCGCCCTGGCGCATGCCCCAGACCTTGTCGGTTTCCTGGTTCTTGCTGGTGCACATGATCACCGGCACATCGGCGTAGCGCGCGTCGCGGGTGATGCTGCGCGTCAGCTGAAAACCGTTCTGACCGGGCATCACCACGTCCATCAGGATGAGGTCGGGCTTGGCTTCGGCCAATCGGCGCATGGCCTCTTCGCCGTTCTCGGCGGTGCGCACGCTGTAGCCGCGCTTGCCGAGCACTTCGGAGAGGTGGTGCAACTCGGTCTTGGAGTCGTCGACGACCAGGATATTGTGGATCGGCATCTGGGTGTCCTTGCTGGATCCGGCAGGTCAGCGCGCGCTGCGCCGGTAGGTGTCAACCGCGCGCAGCAACTGCTCTTTGGTGAAGGGTTTGGTCAGGTAGTCCTCAGAGCCCACCATGCGGCCCCGCGCTTTGTCGAACAGCCCGTCTTTGGACGACAGCATGATGACCGGCACGTGCGCAAACCGCGGGTTGCGCTTGATGATGGCGCAAGTCTGGTAACCGTCCAGGCGCGGCATCAGGATGTCGCAGAAGATCAGTTCGGGGTCGTGGTCGCTGACCTTGGCCAGCGCGTCGAAACCGTCTTCGGCCAACAGCACTTCATGGCCACCCTGACGCAGAAAAATCTCGGCGCTGCGGCGTATGGTGTTGCTGTCGTCGATGACCAGCACCTTGGCGCCTAACGCTGCCGTGGTGGTGTTCTCCGCGCCCGCAGGTGCCTGTATCTCCAAGCGCTCTCTCCTCAACGACAGCCAGCGGCGCGCGCCGCAACCTGCGGCCCGCGGACTAGACCGCGATCATTTCGAAATCTTCCTTGCGGGCTCCACACTCGGGGCAGGTCCAGTTCATATCGACATCGGCCCACGCGGTGCCCGGCGCGATGCCGTGCTCCGGATCGCCATCGATTTCACTGTAGATCCAGCCACAGATCAGGCACATCCAGGTACTCGGTTCGCTCACGATCAGACCATCACCTCACTACAATGGAACAGGATTGTAGCCATGCATTTCTGGCCCATTTCCGCACTGAAACCCGTGACCAGGCCTGCCCATGATTCCCGAACCCACACCGGCCACGGCCATTGAAGACCCCGGCACCGAGCCGCCGCCGCCGGCTTGCGTGATGTGTTTCAACGCCAGCGACCCCAGCGGCGCCGGCGGCATAGCCGGCGACATTGCCACCATCGCTGCGATGGGCGCGCACGCCCTGCCCGTCGTCACCAGCATCGTGATGCGCGATACCGCCGACACCTTCGACCAGCACGAGATCGACCCCGAAGTGGTGGCCGAGCAGGCCCGCACCATCCTGGAAGACGTGACCATAGCCGGCTGGAAGGTGGGCTTCCTGGGCAGCGCCGACAACGTCAGCGCGGTGGCCGAGGTGCTCAGCGACTACACCGAGATCCCGCTGGTCACCTACCTGCCCAATCTGAGCTGGATGGACGAAGACCCGCTGCAGATGTACCTGGACGCCTTCCGCGAACTGATCTTGCCGGCCACCGAGGTGCTGGTGGGCAGCCACAAGACGCTGCAAGACTTCCTGCTGCCTGAATGGGATAGCGAACGCCCGCCGTCGGCGCGCGAACTGGCGGTGGCGGCCGGCGAACACGGCACGCGCTACGTGCTGGTGACCGGCATCATGCTCACCGGCAAGCTGTCGGGCGCGGGCCCCGAGCAGTACATCGACAACGTGCTGGCCTCGCCGCAAGGCGCCATCACCGGCGAAAAGTTCGAACGCTTCGACACCGCCTTCATGGCCGCCGGCGACACCCTGGCGGCTTCGCTGGCCGCGCTGCTGGCGGCGGGCAGCGAACTGCAGCCGGCCGTCGGCGAGGCCCTGTCTTTCCTGGACCAGAGCCTGGACGCCGGCTTCCGCCCCGGCATGGGGCAGATCGTGCCCGACCGCTTTTTCTGGGCTCTGCCCCCGCCCGATGAGGACGAAATGGAGGAAGGCGGCATGCCCGAACCCGAACCCGAAGACCCCAGCGGCAAGGGCGCCCCCAGACGTGTTCACTGACAGCAGCGCCCGATGAAGTCCAACGAAGAACTGTTCGCACGCGCCCAGCGCGTCATTCCCGGCGGCGTGAATTCGCCGGTTCGGGCCTTCCGCGCGGTGGGCGGCACGCCGCGCTTCATCCAGCGGGCGCAGGGCGCCTACATGTGGGACGCCGAGGGCAAGAAGTACATCGACTACATCGGCTCCTGGGGCCCGATGATCCTGGGCCACGGCCACCCGGCGGTGCTGGAAGCGGTGCAAAAGGCCGCCGTGGACGGCTTCAGTTTTGGCGCGCCCACCGAACGTGAAATCGAACTGGCCGAAGCCATCATCGCGCTGGTGCCCAGCGTGGAACAAGTCAGGCTGGTGAGCAGCGGCACCGAGGCCGGCATGAGCGCGCTGCGCCTGGCGCGCGGCGCCACCGGCCGCAACAAATTCATCAAGTTCGAAGGCTGCTACCACGGCCATGCCGACGCCCTGCTGGTCAAGGCCGGCTCGGGTCTGGCGACCTTCGGCCACCCGACCAGCGCCGGCGTGCCGGCCGACGTGGTCAAGGACACGCTGGTCCTGGAATACAACAACCTCGCGCAGCTGGAAGCCTGCTTCACCGAGCACGGGCCCGAGCTGGCCTGCGTGATGATCGAACCGATCGCCGGCAACATGAATTTCGTGCGCGCCAGCCTGCCCTTCATGACCCGGCTGCGCGCGCTGTGTACGCAGCACGGCGCGCTGCTGGTGTTTGACGAAGTGATGTCCGGCTTCCGCGTGGCGCTGGGCAGTGCGCAAAGCATTTACGCCGGCCTGATCCCCGGCTTCAAGCCTGACATGAGCGTCTTCGGCAAGGTCATCGGCGGCGGCATGCCGCTGGCGGCTTTCGGCGCCAGCAAGGCCGTGATGAGCCTGCTCGCGCCACTGGGCCCGGTCTACCAGGCCGGCACGCTGAGCGGCAACCCGGTGGCCACGGCCTGCGGCTTGGCCACGCTGAAGGAGATCAGCAAGCCGGGCTTTTTCGAAGCCCTGTCGGCCCGCACCACCAGCCTGGTTCGCGGCCTGGAAGGCGTGGCGCGCGACGCCGGCGTGCCCTTTGTGGGCGACTGCCAGGGCGGCATGTTCGGCTTCTACTTCGCCGACGAACTGCCGCAGAACTACGCCGGCACCATGGCCACCGACAAAGAGCGCTTCAACCGCTACTTCCACGCCATGCTGGAGCGCGGCGTCTACCTGGCACCGGCACTCTACGAAGCCGGCTTCGTCAGCGCCGCGCACAGTGCCGAAGACATCGCCGCCACGCTGGACGCATCCCGCACAGCCCTGCACGCTGCAACCCGCTCAGCATGATCAAGCCGACCACGGTGCTGGGCCAGCCCGCCATGTGGCTGCGCGCGCCTGATGGCGCACAGGCCACGGTCATGCTGCACGGCGCCACGCTGGTCAGCTGGATACCGGCCGGCGGCATTGAGCGCCTCTACCTGTCGCCGCTGGCCGAGGCCGGCCTCGGCAAGGCGGTGCGCGGCGGCGTGCCGGTGATCTTTCCGCAGTTCGCGCAGCGTGGCCCTCTGCCACGCCACGGTTTCGCCCGCAACCGCGCCTGGCAGTGGCTGGAAGGCAGCGAGCGCGGTGGCCTCGTCATCGGCGTGCTGCGCCTGACAGACGACGCGGCCACCCGCGCCATCTGGCCTCACGCCTTCGAAGCCGAACTGAGCTTCAGCCTGAGCGGCCAGCATCTGGACGTGGAACTGGCCATCACCAACACCGGCGACGCGACCTTCAACTTCAGCGCGGCACTGCACACCTACCTGATGGTGGGCGACCTGCGGCGCACCCAATTGGGCGGCCTGCTGGGCGTGCGCTACACCGACAGCCTAAGCGGCCACCAGCAGCAACAGGAACTCGACCCGTTCGGCTTTGCCGGCGAGATCGACCGCATCTACTGGGGCGCCACCGGCGCGCAGCACCTGGTCAGCCCGGCTGGCCGTTTGCTCATCGACGGGGAAGGTTTTGACGACGTGGTGGTGTGGAACCCCGGGCCGATCCAAGCCGCCGCCATGGCCGACCTGCCCGACAACGACTGGCTGCAGATGCTGTGCGTGGAAGCGGCGCAAATTGGCGAACCCGTCGTCCTGGCGCCGGGCCAGGAATGGGTCGCGCGGCAGGGCTTCAGGGCCTGAGAACGAGCCCGAGAACGAATTGACCATGCACATACATATCCTGGGCGTCTGCGGCACTTTCATGGGCGGCCTGGCCGCCCTGGCCCGCGAAGCCGGCCACCGCGTCACCGGCTGCGACAGCGGCGTCTACCCGCCGATGAGCGACCAACTGCGCGCCCTGGGCGTCGAAGCCATCGAAGGCTACGGCGCCGACCAGTTGGCGCTGCAACCCGACGTCTTCGTCATCGGCAATGTGGTGACGCGCGGCTTCCCGCTGATGGAAGCCATCCTGGACGCCGGCGTGCCCTACACCAGCGGCCCGCAATGGCTGGCCGAACACGTGCTGCAGGGCCGCCATGTGCTGGCCGTGGCCGGCACCCACGGCAAGACTTCGACCACGGCCATGCTGGCCTGGATCCTGGAACAAGCGGGCTTGCAGCCGGGTTTTCTGGTCGGCGGTGTGCCGCTGAACTTTGGCGTCTCGGCGCGGCTGGGCCGAGTGGCGCCGGGCTCGCCCTTCGTCATCGAGGCCGATGAATACGACACGGCGCTGTTCGACAAGCGCAGCAAGTTCGTCCACTACCGGCCGCGCACCGCCATCCTGAACAACCTCGAACACGACCACGCGGACATCTTCCCCGACCTGGCCAGCATCGAGACCCAGTTCCACCACCTGGTGCGCACCGTGCCTTCAACCGGCCGCCTGCTGGTGAATGCGCGTGACGCCGCCCTGGCCCGCGTGCTGGCGCGCGGCTGCTGGAGCGAGGTGCTGCGTTTCGGTACCAAGCGCGAAGAGCCCGGCGGCCTGTGCGCACGCGGCGAGCCGCAGGCTTTCGACGTGCTGCGCGGCAGCCTGAAGCTGGGCCGCGTCGAGTGGTCGCTGCTGGGCGAACACAACCAGATGAACGCGCTGGCCGCGATCGGCGCGGCCGAACATGTGGGCGTG
Organism: Betaproteobacteria bacterium; assembly: GCA_043750435.1. Taxonomy (GTDB): domain Bacteria; phylum Pseudomonadota; class Gammaproteobacteria; order Burkholderiales; family Burkholderiaceae_C; genus Rubrivivax. Next base: position 14,487 of record JAYVBO010000483.1, read on the forward strand.
GCGCCCGACGCCGCCTGTGCTGCGCTGGCCACCTTCCAGAACGTGCGCCGCCGGCTGGAATTGCGCGGCGAAGCCGCTGGCGTGAGTGTCTACGACGACTTCGCCCACCACCCCACCGCCATGCGCACCACCATCGACGGCCTGCGCCGCAAGGTGGGCATGGGCGGGCGCATCCTGGCCGTCTTCGAGCCGCGTTCCAACACCATGAAGCTGGGCA
>JAYVBO010000484.1:0-2843 GCA_043750435.1 Betaproteobacteria bacterium
GGCGAACGCAGTTCATGGCTGGCATTGGCCAGCAGGCTCTGGTGTGAGCGCAGCAGGGTTTCGATGCGCCCCGCCGCGCGGTTGAAGCTGGCGCCGACGGCGGCCACTTCGTCGCGGCCGTCCTCGGCCACGCGCTGGTGCAAGGCGCCGGCACCAAAGGCCTCCACGCCCTGCTTCAGCGCTTCCAGCCGCCGCGTCAGCCGCCGCACCACCGGGTAGGCGCCGCCGGCCACGGCCAGGAACAGCACCACCAGCAAAGCCGCCATGCCCACGCCGTTGGGCCAGGAACGGGGGCCACCCAGCCAAGGCGGCGGGTGCATCTCAGCGGCGCGCGCGGCGGCGCCCGGACGCTGCATGTTGGGCTTGGGCACCCACAGCACGCGGCCGTCGTCGAAACGGATGGACTGCAGCCGGGCGGCCATGGCTGGCGTGTCGAATTCGCGCCGCTGGAAGGATTCAGACACCGCGATGCGCTGGCCCTTGGCGTCGTCCAGCGCCATCGGCAGGCGCAGGCGCTGCGCCCATTCGCGCAGGGCGGTGGCCTGCTCAAGCAAAGGTGCGTCGGTGGGCGGCAAGGCACGTTCCAGCAGGTCAGCCCAAGCCTCGGCGCGTTCGCGCCCTGAGACTTCGGTGCGTTCGCGCACGGTGCCTTCAACCAGCAGACGCTGCTCTTCCAAATGGCGCTGCACCAGCCAGCCCGAAACCAGGGCGAACAAGGCCAGCACGGTGACCACCGTGAGGTAGATGCGGAGGTAGAGCGAACGCATGCGCAGCCAGCAGCCTATTCGGCCCCGTCCTGCTTTTTGGCGAACACATAGCCCGCACCGCGCACCGTCAGCACGCGCTTGGGGTTCTTGGGGTCGTCCTCGATCAGCGCGCGGATGCGCGAGATGTGCACGTCGATGCTGCGGTCAAAGGCCTCCAGCGGATGGCCTTTCAGGGAATCCATGATCTGGTCGCGGCTGAGCACGCGGCCGGGGCTTTTGGCCAGCACGGTCAGCAGTTCGAACTGGTGGCTGGTCAGGTCGCAGGGCTCGCCAGCCAGGCGGGCCTGCCGCGCGCCCAGGTCGACTTCCAGGCGGCCGAAGACCAGCACCTCGTCGTCGCCGCGGTCGGGCGCCGCGCGGCGCAGCAGGGCCTTGACGCGGGCCAGCAGTTCACGCGGCTCGAAGGGTTTGGGCAGGTAGTCATCGGCGCCAATTTCCAGGCCGACGATGCGGTCCATGGGTTCGCCGCGGGCGGTCAGCATCAGCAGCGGCAAGCGGCGCGTGCGCGGCTGGCTGCGCAGTTCGCGGGTGAAGTCCAGGCCATCGCCGTCAGGCAGCATCAGGTCCAGCACCAGGGCGTCGTAGGCGTTCTGCTTGAGCTGCTCGCGCCCGGTGGCCAACGATCCGGCGGTGTCCACGGTGTAGCCGTTGTTGCGCAGGTAGCCGCTCACCATGTCGGTGAGGCGCAGGTCGTCGTCGATCAACAGCAAATGGCTCATGCAGCGCGGGTCAGTATCAAAAACGCCCCGGCGCACAGGCGCCGGGGCGAAAAGAGCAGGCTGATAGCAGCGTGCCCCCCGAGTGAAGCTTCAGCATAGCGCGGCGCGTGGCCCCGGCAGCAAGCAGGGGCAGCACGGCTTGCGCCTTACTTGGTGCTCTTGTCCAGCGTGGCACGCTCGGTGGCGTGGCGCTGCATCATGCTCTGGCGCTTGGCCATCAGGTCGGCTGCGGTCTTGCGCTGTTCCGGCGTCAGCACCTTGCTGGCGTCAAGCATGGCTTGCGTCATGCGCTTGCTGGCGCTGTCGTGCTGGGCCGAAATCTGCGCCCGCAGGCTTTCCACAGCGCGGGCGTCCACCGTCGGCTGGGTGAAGGCCGCTTGCATTTGCTGGTGCAGGGCGCGGCCAGCTTCGCGCTGGGCCTTCAGGTCGGTGCGGGCCGCGTCCATGATGGCCTTGATCTGGGTGCGCTGTTCGGGCGTGGCCTTGACCATCTCCAGCATGCGGCCCATGTGCGCGCCGCCCATGCCCATGCCTTCGCCGTGCATGCCACCCCGCATGCCTGCAGGGCCGCCGCGCATGCCGCCAGGGCCAGCGTGCATATCGCCCATCGGCTGGGCGTAGGCGGTCTGGGTCAGGCTGGCGGCACCGGCCACGAACAGGGTTGCCAGCAGCATCTTCATGGGGCGCGACAGGCTGGGCAGGAAGGTCGTTTGGTTCAGGTTCATCACGTCTCCGGGGGTGGTGTTCAACATGAGACCGATGGTGGGCGGCGCGCGTATCGCTGCTGTGGGCCGGCCGTAAAGATGTGTTTCAAATCGCCGGGTCGACCCGCAGCAGGCGGCGCTGCAGTGAGAACTCAGGCTGCCCACTGCGCAGGTCCAGGCGCAGCAGCAGGCCGCTGGCGCGGTCGATGACGATGACGCCGTCCAATCGGGTCGACAGGTCGCCGCGCTGGGCGTCGCCGAAGAGCTCGATGACGGCCACGTCGAAGCGCCGGCCGGCCACGGTTTGCGGGCCCACGGCCACCACCTGGCCGCGCACCCGGGCCCGAGCCGTCGGGTCGGCCGTGACGAAGATGTCCCCGGCCATGACACTGCCCAGCGCCATGTCGCCGCGCAGCAACTGCGGCCACTGCAGCGCACCGTCAGGCGACGAGGTGACATTGCCGCTCAAGTCCTGCTTCCACACGCCATCGGGCACGCCGGCGGGCAGTTGAAGCGCCGGCACCGTTGCCGGCACCGTTGCCTGCGCCGAGGCCGAGGCGGACGGGCCCGCCGGCGCCTTTCGAGGCCCTTCACTGCGGTATTCCAGATCGCTGCGCCGCAGGGCCGTCAGGCGCAGCGCCCACTCGACAGCC
>JAYVBO010000485.1:0-2843 GCA_043750435.1 Betaproteobacteria bacterium
AGCGTGGTCAACAGCGAATCCATGCCCACCACCAGCACCCCGCCCTTGTTGCCGCCGTCGCTGCGCGGGCGGTGCAAGGCGATGGGCTCGTCGGCCGGCGGCGGCTCGGCCGGGCGCAGCAGGTTTTCGATGGTGCGCAGCGACAGCTCGTCCTTGCCCACAACCTCAAACAACGCGTCGGCATTCTTGAAGCCCAGCTGGTCGGCCAGCGCGTCGTGGGCCAGCGCGGTTTTGCCTTCACGCTGCAGCAGCTTTTCCACCGCCTCGCGGCCGCGCGCGATGGTCTGCGTCTGTTGCTCGGCATTGAACCAGGCGCGCACCTTGGTTTTGGCGCGCGCGCTGGCCAGGAAGCGCAGTTCCGGGTTCAGCCAGTCCAGTGACGGGCCGCCGTCCTTGATGCTGACGATTTCCACCGTCTGCCCCGACTGCAGCGGCGTGCTCAACGGCACCATCACGCCGTCCACGCGCGCCCCCCGGCAGCGGTGGCCCAGGTCGGTGTGCAGGCTGTAGGCGAAGTCGATGGGCGTGCCGCCGGCCGGCAGGTCGATGATGGTGGCCTGCGGCGTGAAGACGTAGATGCGGTCGTCGAAAGTGCCGACCGCGCCGACAGCGCCGGCCTGCTGCGCCTCGTCCGCGCCCTGGCGCGAGAAGTCGCGCTCCCAGGCCAGCAGTTCGCGCAGCACGGCCTTGCGGGCGTCGGCCACTCGTTCTTCGAAGTCGCCCACCGCACTGACGCCGGCATAGCCCTTGGCGCCGGCTTCCTTGTACATCCAGTGCGCAGCAACGCCGTGCTCGGCGTGTTCGTGCATGGCGCGGGTGCGGATCTGCACTTCTACCGCGCGCCCATCGGCACCGCGCACCACGGTGTGCAGGCTCTGGTAGCCGTTCGGCTTGGGCCGCGCGATGTAGTCGTCGAACTCGCCCTCTACCGGCAGCCAGGCCGCGTGCACACGGGCCAGCGTGGCGTAGCAGGCGGCCACGTCGTCCACCACCACGCGCAGCGCGCGGGTGTCGAACACGCGGTCGAAAGTCAGGTGCTTGCCCTGCATCTTTTTCCAGATGCTGTACAGGTGCTTGGGCCGGCCCTGCACGTCGGCACGCAGGCCGGCGTCGGCCAGCAGCTGGGCCAGTTCGTCTCGTGCAGCCTGCACGCTGGCTTCGCGTTCACCGCGCTTTTCATCCACCAGGCCCGCCATGCGCTGGTAGTCCTGCGGCTGCAGGAAACGGAAGGACAGGTCTTCCAGTTCCCACTTGATCTGCCAGATGCCCAGCCGGTTGGCCAGCGGCGCGAAAACCTGCAGGCTTTCGGTGGCCAATTCGGCCGGGCAGGGCTGGCGGGTGGCGGCAAACCAGCGCAGGGTCTGCAGGCGCGAGGCCAGGCGCAGCAGCACCACCCGCAAGTCGCGGCTGAAGGCCAGCAGCATCTTGCGCACGCGTTCGGTCTGCAGCGCACGCTGCCCCTGGTCGAAATTCGCCACCTGCGCGGCGCGGGCGGCGCGCTGGATCTGCACCAGTTTGCGGGTCAGCGTCACCAGGCTGGCGTAGCTGTCGCCGAAGGCCTTGCGCACGACTTCTTCGGGGCGCTGCAGGTAGTCACCGGCGTAGACCAGGTAGGCCGCCGCGCACAGCGAAGGCCCGGCGCCCATGGTGCGCAGCACGGCGGCGGTGCCATCGGCATGGCCCAGCGCGTCTTCGCCGGTGTCCAGCTTTTGTCCGGCCAGCAAGGGCTCGGCAAAGGCGCGGGCGCGTTGCTCGGGGTCGGCGCCGGCATCGTCCACGCTGGCCAGGTGAACGATGGCCGCCGTGCCTTCGGGCGCTGCGGCCCCCTGCCCTGCCGTCGGTTTCACGGCCCGAGCAAAAAGGCGCGCACCGCCGCACGCTGGTCAGCCGCGACCAGCGTGGGGGCGTGGCCCACACCGGCGAATTCACGCAGGGTGGCCTTCGGGCCGCGCTGGGTCATGGCCAGGGCCGTGGCCGGGGTCAGCAGGTCGGAATCGGCACCACGCAGCAACAGCGTCGGGCAGGTGATGCGGTCATAGGCTTGCCACAGCAGGGCCTGGCCAGCCGCCGCAAGTTCGGGGGTGATGCTGCGCAAGGGCACGGCAATGCCCGGGTCGTAACGCGGCTTCAGGCCCTCGCCGTCGGGCTTGACCTGCGGCCGCGACAAGGCCAGCCATTCATCGCGCGTGTGCGGCCCAAAGCCTTGCGACAGCGCCCACATGGCGTCGGCGGCTTCATCCAGGTCGCGCCAGTGCGGCATCTGCCCGACGAAGCTGGCGATGCGCTGCAGGCCGACCACATCCAGCGTCGGGCCGATGTCGTTCAGCACCAGGCGTCGCACCGGGTTGCCGCCTGCACCCCAGGCTGCGGGCAGACTGGCCAGGCTCATGCCGATCAAGCCCCCCATCGACGTGCCGACCCAGTCCACCTGCGCCACGCCCAGCTGCGCCAGCAAAGTGACCATATCGGCTACATAGCCGGGAAGACCGTAGCCGTTGGGGTCAGGCAGCCAATCAGACTGCCCGCGGCCCACCACGTCGGGGCAGATGACGCGGTACTCGGTGGACAGGTCGCGGGCCAGGGTGTCGAAGTCGCGACCTTGGCGCGACAAGCCGTGCACACAGACCAGCACGCGCGGGTTGCGGCTGTCGCCCCATTCCCAATAAGCCATGCGGTGCAGGCCGCGGCTGTCCAGGCAGTGGACGTGGTGTAAACAGGGCTCGGTCATGGTGGTGGGGCGGCTGGCGGGCGGCGCGGTGTGCGGGGCATTCATCGTATCAATCGACCGCCGGTCGTCCGTCGCCAGCGGGCGATTTCCTATTTCATCTGCACGCTGCCGCTGA
>JAYVBO010000486.1:0-2840 GCA_043750435.1 Betaproteobacteria bacterium
TGGGCCTGGCCTTCGACGGCGACGGCGACCGCCTGGGCGTGGTCACCAAAGACGGCCACATCATCTACCCCGACCGGCAGATCATGTTCTTCGCGCGCGACATCCTGAAGCGCAACAAGGGCGCCACCATCATCTTCGATGTGAAGTGTTCGCAGCGCCTGCCGGTGGCCATCAGACGAGCCGGCGGCAAGCCGCTGTTGTGGAAGACCGGGCATTCGCTGATCAAGGCCAAGCTGCGCGAAATCAATTCGCCCTTCGCCGGCGAAATGAGCGGGCATCTGTTCTTCGGTGAACGCTGGTACGGCTTCGACGATGCCATGTACACGGCCGGCCGGCTGCTGGAAATTCTGTCGCGCAGCAAGAACCCCAGTGCCGAACTGGACGCCCTGCCCACCAGCTTCAGCACGCCCGAATTGAACGTGTCCTGTGCCGAAGGTGAACACCACGCCGTGGTGGCCGAACTGCTGGCCCGCGTGGCCGACGGCCGCCTGAAGTTCGAAGGCGGCAGCGTGGGCACCATCGACGGCCTGCGGGTCGACTTCACTGACGGCTTCGGCCTGATCCGCGGCAGCAACACCACGCCGGTGCTGGTGCTGCGTTTCGAAGGTCACACCGACGCAGCGCTGCACCGCATCGAAGCGCAGTTCATGGACGCGCTGCGCAGCGTCAAGCCCGACGCCAAGGTTCAAACGTCGGCCCACTGACCCTGGCCTGCGGGCCTTGACATGATGAAGCCCGCACTGGCGCGCGCCGCCTACAGCCTGCTGATGCGCGCGGCGCTGCCGCTGGTGTTCGCGCGCTATGCCTGGCGCGCTCGGCGCGAGCCGGCCTACGGCCAGCATTGGGCCGAGCGGCTGGGCTTCGGTGGCGCCGCCGTGCAGCCCGGCCGTCTGTGGCTGCACGCGGTGTCGCTGGGCGAAACACGCGCTGCGGCGGCGCTGGTCAACGAACTGCGCGCCCGCCACCCGGGCCTGCGCCTGCTGCTGACCCACAGCACCGCCACCGGCCGCGCCGCCGGTGCCGAATTGCTGCGCGCTGGCGACGCCCAGGCCTGGCTGCCGTTGGACACACCCGGCGCCGTGCGCCGCTTTCTGCTCACGCAGCAACCGGCCGTGGGCGTGCTGATGGAAACCGAGGTCTGGCCCAACCTGCTTTTTGAAGCCCGGGCCGCGGGCGTGCCGCTGGTGCTGGCCAATGCGCGGCTGTCGGCGCGCAGCCAGGCCAAGGGCGACCGCCTAGCGCCGCTGATGCGCCCGGCCATGGCCTGCTTCACGGCCGTGCTGGCGCAAACCGAGGCTGACGCGCAACGCCTGCGCGCCAGCGGCGCACCGGCGGTGCAGGTGATGGGCAACTTGAAATTCGACATGGCCCTGCCGCCCGCGCTGCTGGCCCAGGGCCAGTCCTGGCGGCAGGCGCTGGGCCGGCCCGTGGTGCTGATGAGCAGTTCACGCGAAGGTGAGGAAGTGCCGCTGCTGGCCGCCTGGGCCGCGCTGCCGTCGCCCCGGCCCCTGCTGCTGCTGGTGCCCCGCCACCCGCAGCGCTTCGACGCTGTGGCCGCTTTGGTGTTGGCCGCCGGGCTGACGCTGCAGCGGCGCAGCGCCTGGGGCGCGGGCCTTGCCGGCCAGCCCCCAGCCGTCGCCGCCTATGCCGACGTCGTCCTGGGTGACAGCCTGGGCGAAATGCCGCTGTATTACGCCGCCGCCGACGTGGCCCTGCTGGGCGGCAGCTTTGCGCCGCTGGGCGGGCAGAACCTGATCGAGGCCGCCGCTTGCGGCTGCCCGCTGCTGATGGGCCCGCACACCTACAACTTCGCGCAGGCGGCTGAGTTGTCGCTGGCTGCCGGCGCGGCCGAACGCCTGCCCGACATCAGCGCCGCCGTGGCCCGCGCCGTGGCCCTGTGCGCCAGCCCGCAGCGGCCCGCCATGGGCCAGCGCGCGCTGGCCTTTGCGGCCCAGCACCGGGGCGCGGCGGCGCGCATGGCGGCAGCCATCCTGGGGCGAATGACCTAGGTTTTCCCGCCGCTATTCCAGCCTTGGTCAGCCTGCAGGCCGGGCCATGATGGTCCGAGTCCCCGTCCCCCATTCGGAGCTCAGGAGCACGCCATGGTCCGCATCCCCGTCATCGAATACCTGCCGCAGCATTCGGCCCCCGCAGTACCGCCGTCAGGCCCGCGGCCATGCTGATCGGCACGCGCCAGATCGGGCGCGGCCACCGGCCCTATGTGATCGCCGAGATGAGCGGCAACCACAACCAGTCGCTGGACCGCGCACTGGCCATCGTGGACGCCGCGGCCGCTTCGGGCGCCGACGCCGTCAAGCTGCAGACCTACACGGCGGCCACCATGACGCTGGACATCCGCGCGCCGGGCTTCGTCATCGAAGACCCGAACAGCCTGTGGGCCGGCCGCCAGCTCTATGACTTGTACGAAGAAGCGCACACGCCCTGGGACTGGCATGCCGCCATTTTTGAGCGCGCCGCGCAGCGCGGCATCGCCTGCTTCAGCACGCCCTTCGACGACACGGCGGTGGACTTCCTGGAAGGCCTGGGCGCACCGGCCTACAAGATCGCGTCTTTCGAGTGCACCGACCTGCCCTTGATCCGCAAGGTGGCGGCCACCGGCAAGCCCATGATCATCAGCACCGGCATGGCCACGCTGGCCGAAATTGACGACACCGTGCGCACCGCGCGCGCCGCCGGCTGCAGCGACTTGATCCTGCTGAAGTGCACCAGCACCTACCCGGCCACGCCGGCCCACACCAACCTCAACACCATCCCCGTGCTGCGTGAAGCGACGGGCTGCGAGGTGGGTTTGTCCGACCACACCATGGGCTGCGGCGCGG
>JAYVBO010000487.1:0-2839 GCA_043750435.1 Betaproteobacteria bacterium
GCAAGCTGCTGCAGCAGTCGCTGGAACAACGCGGCCTGAAGTTCCTGATGGGCGCGCAGACCGAAACGCTGATCCCCGACAAGGACGGCCGCGTGATGGCCGTTCGCTTCAAGGACGGCAAGGAAATCCCGGCCGACCTGGTGGTGATGGCCGCCGGCATACGCCCTAACACCGCGCTGGCCGAAAAGGCCGGCCTGCACTGCAACCGCGGCATCGTGGTCAGCGACACGCTGCAGACGATCACCGACCCGCGCATCTACGCGGTGGGCGAGTGCGCGGCGCACCGCGGCATCGCCTACGGCCTGGTGGCGCCGCTGTTCGAACAGGGCAGGGTCTGCGCAACGCACCTGGCGCAGTTCGGCATCGGCCGCTACACCGGCAGCCTGACCAGCACCAAGTTGAAAGTCACGGGCATCGATCTGTTCAGCGCCGGCGACTTCAGCGGCGGCGAGGGCACCGAAGAAATCATCATGTCCGACCCCTACGCCGGGGTCTACAAGAAGCTGGTCATCCAGGGCGACAAGCTGATCGGCGCCTGCCTGTATGGCGACACGGTGGACGGCAGCTGGTACTTCAAGCTGCTGCGCGAAGGCCGCAGCATCAACGACATCCGCGACAAGCTGATGTTCGGCGAAAGCAATATCGGCGACGTCGGCCACCAGGGCCACAGCCGCGCAGCTTTGCTGCTGGACAGCGACGAAGTCTGCGGTTGCAATGGTGTGACGAAAGGCACCATCTGCAAGGCCATCAAGGACAAAGGCCTGTTCACGCTGGACGAGGTGCGCAAACACACCAAGGCCAGCGCCAGTTGCGGTTCCTGCACCGGCCTGGTCGAACAATTGCTGATGTTCACGGCCGGCGGCGACTACTCGAAGGCGCCAACCAAGAAGGCCATGTGCGGCTGCACCGACGCCAGCCACGAAGACGTGCGGCAGGCGATCCGCGACGACCATCTGCTGACGGTAGACAGCGTCTTCCAACACCAGGGCTGGCGCACGCCCAACGGCTGCAGCAGTTGCCGCCCGGCCGTCAATTACTACCTGATCAGCAGCTGGCCGAAAGAGGCGGTGGACGACCCGCAAAGCCGCTACATCAACGAGCGCAGCCACGCCAACATCCAGAAAGACGGCAGCTACTCGGTGATACCGCGCATGTGGGGCGGCGAAACCACGTCCAGCGAATTGCGGCGCATTGCCGACGCGGTGGACAAATACAAGGTGCCCACGGTGAAAGTCACCGGCGGCCAGCGCATCGACCTGCTGGGCGTGAAGAAAGAAGACCTGCAGGCCATCTGGCAAGACATCGGCATGCCCAGCGGCCACGCCTACGCCAAGGCGCTGCGCACCGTGAAGACCTGCGTGGGCAGCGAGTGGTGCCGCTTCGGCACGCAAGACAGCACCCAGATGGGCAAGGACATGGAGCGTGCGATGTGGCGCATGTACGCGCCGCACAAGGTGAAGTTCGCCGTCAGCGGCTGCCCGCGCAACTGCGCCGAGGCCGGCATCAAGGACGTCGGCGTCATCGGCGTGGACAGCGGCTGGGAGATGTATGTGGCCGGCAACGGCGGCATCAAGACCGAGGTGGCGCACTTCTTCACCAAGCTGAAAACCGCTGAAGAAGTGCTGGAGTACACCGGCGCCTTCTGCCAGCTCTACCGCGAAGAAGGCTGGTACCTGGAACGCACGGTGCACTACGTGAACCGCGTGGGCCTGGACTATGTGAAGAAGAAGATTCTGGAAGACCACGAAGGCCGCCAGGCGCTGTGGGCCAAGCTGCAATTCAGCCTGGACGGTGAGCCTGACCCGTGGTTCGATTTCGACAAAGCCCGCGTCGACACGCGGCAGTTCAGCCCGGTGGCAGATGTGGGAGCGCTGTGATGGCGAATTGGCAACGGATCTGCAAGGTCGAAGACATCCCGGTGCTGGGCTCACGCCGCGTGGCGCGCGCCAACGGCCATGACGTGGCGGTGTTCCGCAACGGCGAAGACAAGGTCTTCGCGCTGCTCGACCGCTGCCCGCACAAGGGCGGTCCGCTGAGCCAGGGCATCGTTTTTGGCGACAGCGTGGCCTGCCCGCTGCACAACTGGACCATCGGCCTGGACACCGGTGTAGCCCGGGCGCCCGACGAGGGTTGCACGGCGCGTTTCAGCATCAAGGTGGACGCCGGCGAGGTCTTCCTGGACGCTGACGAACTGGCCACCCGTGCCGTGCACGGCGATACGGCCGCAGCGTGAAAGAAACGCGGTCCACGTGCCCGTACTGCGGCGTCGGCTGCGGTGTGGTCATTGAAAGCGATGGCAGCCAGATCACCGGCGTGCGCGGCGACCCCGAGCACCCGGCCAACTTTGGCCGCCTGTGCACCAAGGGCCAGACGCTGCACCTGACGGCCAGTGCGCCCATCACCCTGCACCAGCGCCTGCGCGCACCGCAGCTGCACGGGCAGGAAGTGAGCTGGGACACGGCGCTGGACACTGCGGCCGAGCGCTTCACGGCCATCGCCCGCGAACACGGGCCCGACGCTTTGGGCTTCTACATCTCAGGCCAGTTGCTGACCGAGGACTACTACGTCTTCAACAAGCTGGCCAAGGGCCTGTTCGGCACCAACAACGTCGACACCAATTCGCGTTTGTGCATGAGCAGCGCCGTTGCCGGCTACAAGCTGACGCTGGGCGCCGACGCGCCGCCGGCCTGCTACGACGACGTCAACCACGCGCAGTTGCTGTTCATCACCGGCAGCAATGCAGCCTGGGCCCACCCGGTGCTGTACCGGCGCATCGAGGACGCGCGCAAAGCCAATCCGGCCCTGAAGATCATCGTGGTCGACCCGCGCCGCACCGAGA
>JAYVBO010000488.1:0-2836 GCA_043750435.1 Betaproteobacteria bacterium
ACGACGGCCGTCTTCTTGCCTTCGGCGCTGAACTTCTTGATCTTGGCGATGATCGACTGGTAGTCGGAATGGCCGAAGGGCGTGTATTCCTCCAAGATGTCCTCGTCCTTCACGCCCTTGCTGTGCAGGAAGGAACGCAGGATCTTGTTGGTCGTGCGCGGGTACACGTAGTCGGTGCCCAGCAGCACCCAGCGCTTGGCGCTGCCGCCGTCCTTGCTCATCAGGTATTCCACCGCGGGGATGGCCTGCTGGTTGGGCGCAGCACCGGTGTAGAACACGTTCTTGCTGAGCTCTTCGCCTTCGTATTGCACGGGGTAGAACAGCAGGCCGTTGAGCTCTTCAACCACCGGCAGCACGCTCTTGCGCGACACGCTGGTCCAGCAGCCGAAGATCACCGCGACCTTGTCCTTGCTGATCAGCTGGCGGGTCTTCTCAGCGAACAGCGGCCAGTTCGACGCCGGGTCAACGACCACCGGCTCCAGCTTCTTGCCCAACAGGCCACCCTTGGCGTTGATGGCTTCAATTTCCATCAGGATGGCGTCCTTCAGGACGGTCTCCGAGATGGCCATGGTGCCGCTCAGCGAGTGCAGCACGCCGACCTTGATGGTGTCAGCGGCGAAGGCCGAAGTGACGCCAAAGCTGGCGGCAGCCAAGGCCACGGCGGTGAGGGTCTGGCCAACGGACTTTCCAAATACGCGGCGGGTGGTCGTCATGGGTCTGGTGCTCCTGGGCTTGTAGGATTGATGGGGTGTTGGATCAACGCTGTGCAGCTTAGGCAGGGGCGTGCGCGGCCGATATACGCCGGACGGCGTACAGCGCCGCGCTGACTAGACTCCTGGCCATGCACCCCACCCCGACAGCAAGCTGCTGGCGTCGCGCCGCCCTCATCGTTTTGACCCTGTGGGCACCGCTGCAGGCCGACGCCCAGGTGCCCAAGCTGGACGACCTGCCCCGCCCCAGCACACCGCCGCCCGAACGCGGCCCGGTGCTGCCCGTGCAAGTGGAACGCTGGCGCCAAGAGGCCAAGGCGCTGGAATATGGCGACGGTGTGGAGCGCGACGCCGTGCGCGCGGCCCAGCTGTATTGCCGCGCCTCGCGCTTTGGCGACGCCGAGTCGCAATTCAGCCTGGCCTGGATGCTGACCAATTCGCGCGGCATTGCGCGCGACGAAGCGCAGGCCGCGCACCTGTTCGCGGCCGCCGCCGAACAGGGCTACCAACAGGCGCAGAACATCCTGGCTCGCATGGGCAAGCCGCAGGGTCCACCACCGGCCTGTTTGCGTCCGCCGGACGAGGACCGCGTGTTGGCGGCTGCAGCCCCTGCGGCGGCCATCAAGCCGCTGGCGAAGCCGGCCGCAAAGCTCTGGGTGCCGCCGCCACCGCCACCGCCGGCCAACGCGCCCGAGCCCATCGTGCGTTTCGTCAACCTGGTGGCACCGGAATACAAGTTGCCGCCGCATTTGGTACTGGCCTTCATTGCGGTCGAATCCAATTTCGACCCCAACGCGCAGTCGCCGAAGAACGCCCAGGGCCTGATGCAGTTGATCCCCGAAACCGCCGCGCGTTTTGGCGTGCGCAACATCAAAGACCCGGTGCAGAACCTGCGCGGCGGCATGGCCTATCTGCGCTGGCTGCTGGCCTACTTCGAAGGCGACATCAACCTGGCCGCGGCCGGCTACAACGCCGGTGAACGCGCGGTGGAGCGCTACCTGGGCGTGCCGCCCTATGCCGAGACGCGGCTGTATGTGCGCAAGATCCGCGCGAACATCGCCGGGCAGACCCGCGCGGCCTACGACCCCAGCATCACCCCACCGTCAGAGCTGATGCCCATGCTGCGGCCGCTGCGGTGACGGCAGCCTGGGCGCAACTCCTGGCGCGCTACGACGCGGCTGCGCTCCGCGCACCCGAATTCGCGGCCCAATCAAGCCCGTGGATGGGCCTCAATAGTGCCGCTGAGCAGGCCACTTTCGACGCCCTGCGCCGCTGGTGTTTGGCCGACAGCGCACTGCGCCTGGCGGTGGCCGTTCTGGACAACGAGGCGCCCGAGACTGCGTCACGCCTGGCCTTGCAGCTGGCGCTGGAGCGCGACGGCAGTTGGCAACTGTCAAACTGCCACAGCGCCTTCGCGCGCCTGCAGTTGCGGGCGATCACCAAGCTGCGCGACGCGTTGACCACATGGCGCTGGCGCACCCGGCAAGATGCCGACCCGTGGGACAGCGGCCACCTGCGCCATGACCCCGAGGGCCTGCGCGCCCTGAACCGCTTCCGGCCCCGGCGGGCCACGCTCATCGTGGCGGACGGCGTGCCGCGGGCCGGCCTGCAAGCGGCCTGGGCAGCGCTGCAGGCGCAGCACGCGGACTACGCGCACCCCGTTCGCTTGCTGGTTGTCGGCCCCGGCCCTGTCTAGCGCCAGGCGGCAAGCCTCACGCCTGCGCCAAGGCCCGCACCCGCTGCATGGCCACACCGGCGGCTGCCGTGCGCGTTTCGACACCCAGTTTTTCGTAGACCCGCTCCAGGTGTTTTTTCACCGTGGCCGGGCTGCTGCCCAGGATGTCGCCGATGTCGCGGTTGGTCTTGCCCTTGACCACCCAGTACAGCACCTCGCTTTCGCGCAGCGTCAGGCCCAGGGCCTGCATGGTGGCTTCCACGGTGGCGGCGTCGCTGACCTCGCGCAGCACGATCAGCCAGTCTTCGTCGGGCGTGCGACCCTGCAGCGTGCAGACCAACTGCTTGGCGCCGAGCGCGCGGGTCAGCGGGCGGGTGTCGCGCCCGGCCGCTGAGGCCTGCAGCCACTGCAGCAACAAGGCCGGCACTTCGCCCGGCACGCATTCGAAGTA
>JAYVBO010000489.1:0-2834 GCA_043750435.1 Betaproteobacteria bacterium
GCCGGCCTTCACCCAGGCCATACGCTACCTGGCTGAACTGCCGCAGCTGCGCGCCGAACTGGGCCGCGTGGCCCGCGCCTACGCCGACCAGAACCTGGCCGCCAGCGCCGTGCTGGGCCGGCTGGAAGCCGACATGCAAGCCCTGGGCGACGACACCCCGCCCCCGCACGAAGCCGCCCCGTGACGCCCGCGCGGGCCGTGGCCTGCGGCACCCGCCCGGTGGCGCCATGAATTGGCAAGACGCGCTGCTGCTGGTTGGGCTGCTGCTGATGCTGGGCATTGCGCTTTTGGTGCGGCGCACGGACGACTGAGGCGGCGGGGTTGAGGCGAACGCAGGCAACGGTTCCTGAGCTCATGAGGCGAATGGTAGGCACAATCGCCTCACAATTTGATTTGATAAGTCCATGCAAACGCCTCAGTTCATCTGGCAGCAGCCTGGCTGGCCTGCACTGGTTTACGACGCGCAGCAGGCCAGCGCGGCGGTTGCGCTGGCGCGCCGGGCGCAGGGTGTTGTGGAAGGCAAGTTGGCAGCCCTGGGCTTTGCGCAGCGCCAAGTTCTGACGGCTGAAGCCTGGACGCAGGAAGCCATGTCCACCGCCGCCATTGAAGGCGAACCGCTGGACTTGATGGCGGTTCGTTCCTCAGTCGCCCGGCGGCTGGGCGTTGCAGGCGGCAAGGGCCCGAATGCGCCGCGCCACGTGGACGGCTTGCTGGACATCATGGACGACGCGGTGACCAACGCCGGCTTAGCGGTAACGCATCAGCGGCTGCAAAGTTGGCAGGCCGCGTTGTTCCCCACCGGTTTCTCTGGCATGCACCGCATTGCAGTGGGCACCTACCGTCAGCACACGGAGCCGATGCAAATCGTCAGCGGAACCTTGGGCCGCGAAAAGGTTCATTTCCAGGCACCGCCTTCCGCTGCAGTGCCCGGCGAATTGGAACCATTCCTGGCGTGGCTGGCCAGCGATGGCGAGACTGAGAACCTGGTCAAGGCGGCGTTGGCCCACCTCTGGTTTGAAACCATACATCCCTTCGAGGACGGCAACGGCCGAGTCGGCCGCGTCATCGTTGACTTGGTTTTGGCGCGCGACGCTGGCGCCACCAGCCGGCTGATACGCATTTCGCAGCAACTGCTGGAAAGACGCAGCGCTTACTACGACGAACTGCAGCGCGCGCAGCACGGGCCGCTGGACGTAACGCCCTGGGTGGTTTGGTTTGTTTTGCAGGTGCAAGCGGCTTGCGAAGGGGCGTCGGCAGTTATCGATTTGCAGCTGGTGAAGGCCGGGTTCTGGAACGAACACCGCGACATGAACCTGAGCCCGCGCCAACGCAAGGCGGTGAACCTGCTGCTCGACGCCGGGCCGGGTGGGTTTGAAGGTGGCATGAGCACCCGCAAGTACGAGAGCCTGGGGCCGACGTCGCGCGCGACTGCGACCCGCGAACTTGCGGGCCTGGCTGCGCTGGGTCTGCTGCGGGTGCAAGGTGGCGGGCGTTCTACCCGGTACTACATCAACCTGGACGGCTGGGACAAGTAGCAGCCGCGCACTGAGCTGGGCCGCGTGGTCCGCGCCTACGCCGACCAGCACCTGGCCGCAGACGCCGTGCTGGGCCGGCTGGAAGCCGACATGCTGGCCCTGGCCGGCAACGCCCCGCCCCCACACGGGGCCGCCCCGTGACGCCAGCGCAGGCCGTGGCCTGCGGCGCCAGCCCGGTGGCGCCATGAACTGGGCTGACGCGCTGCTGCTGGGCGGGCTGCTGCTGGTGCTGGGCATAGCGCTGACGGTGCGGCGCACGAACGACTGAGGCGGGGCGCCGCAGTCGCGCGGCGTTTTCTGACCCCTGCCAAGGCCAGCGTGCAACTTCCGCCGTTGGCCTGCTTTGTGGCAAGCTGCGGTTTTCGGCATGCACTACCCGGGCCACAACATGGCGACACCCATCGAAGAGCTTGAGGCCTTGGTACTCAACCTACCGCCTACAGAGCGTTCACGACTGCTAGACAAGCTGCTGGCCAGCTTTGACCAAGACCCAAGCATTGAAGATGCTTGGATGAAGGAAGCCAAGCGCAGAGACGATGAAATCGAATCTGGGGCTGTCGCAGCCGCCCCAGGGCATGTCGTCATGGCCAGGCTGCGCACCGGTCTTGAATGACCTACTCGGTTCACCGCGTGGCAGAGCAAGAGCTGTCAGACGTGGCGGCCTTCTACCGCCGCACCGTGAACCTTCGCTTCGCCGGCAAGTTCTTTGACGAGTTTGAACGAGTTGCGCAGCTGCTGGACGAAAATCCCGGCGCGGCAACTGACCGAGGCAGACGCAGCGCGCGAGGCGCAAGACGCTATCCGTGCATCGCGCTTTCGGGCGGCGCACGGACGACTGAAGCGGGGTTCACCTGGGTCAGATTCGCATCCGTCAAAACGACGATTCTTTGTGGCGGCACTGGGCGCATGCGCCGCTTAGACTTGTTCCATGCACGCCCATGTTGAAACGCGCCGCCCTGCCATTGCGGAAGTCTGCCGCCGCTTTGGTGTCCGCAGGCTGGATGTTTTCGGCTCCGCCACGGCTGGCGGCTTCGACCCGCAGCGCAGCGACGTCGATGTGCTGGTGCAGTTTGGAACGCTTGCGGCTGCCGACCCCATGGGCGAGTACTTTGGGCTGAAGACGCAGCTTGAAAGCGTGCTGGGCAGGCCCGTTGATCTGCTGGTGGACGGTGCCGTCCGCAACCCTTACGTACTGGCAGGCATAGCCGCCACCCGGCAGCTGGTCTATGCAGCGTGACCCACGTGCTTGGCTTTGGGACATTCAGCAGGCTGCCAGCCGCCTCACGCTGTTCCTGCAGC
>JAYVBO010000490.1:0-6612 GCA_043750435.1 Betaproteobacteria bacterium
TCGTCCATCTACGAAGCCGTGCATCGCTACCCCAGCCAGGTCGGTCTGGCTTCGGCCTACGCCATCACGCTGCTGCTGATCACCACGGTGGGCATCTACTTCGTCAGCAAGCTCAGCAACAGCGGCAGCAAGTACGCCACGATGACCGGCAAAGGCTTCCGCCCGCGCCAGATCGACCTGGGCCCGTGGCGCTACCTGGCCGCAGCGGTGTTCTTCATCTACTTCAGCCTGATCGTGGTGCTGCCGTTCTCAGTGCTGCTGTGGAGCAGCTTCCAGAAGTTCTACGCCGTGCCGTCGATGCAGGCGCTGCAGAACCTGACGCTGGATCCCTACCGCTTCGTGCTGGCCTACCCGAACCTGGGCCGCGCGGTCACCAACAGCCTGATTCTGAGCTTCGGCTCGGCCACCTTGATTATGCTGATCACCTCGGTCATCTGCTGGATCGTGGTGAAAACCAAATTGCCCGGCCGCTGGTTGCTGGACAACCTGGCCAGCCTGCCGATGGTCTTCCCGGGCCTGGTGCTGGGCCTGGCGCTGATGATCTTTTATCTGAACGTGGACATCGGCGTCTACGGCACGATGTGGATCCTGTTCATCGCCTACGTCACGCGCTTCATGCCCTACGGTCTGCGCTTCAACACCACGTCGATGCTGCAGATCCACAAGGAACTGGAGGAGTCCGCCGCGATGAGCGGCGCCGGCTGGGGCACCACCTTCTGGCGCATCGTGCTGCCGCTGTTGAAGCCGGGCCTGCTGTCGGGTTGGATCTACATCATGATCGTTTCGATCCGCGAGTTGAGCAGTTCCATCCTGCTGTACAGCCCGGGCACCGAAGTCGTGTCGATCACGATCTGGGAACTCTGGGAAAACGGCCAGTACGTCGAGTTGTCCGCACTGGGCGTGATGTTCATCCTGCTGCTCTTTGTGCTGGTGATGATTTCGCAAGCTGTCGGCCGCAAGTTCGGCATCAAGGAATGAACGAAAGCGCTGCGCCATGCTGAAGATCACCTCGCTCTACACCGAATACAAGAACGAACTCGGTCAGCCCGTGAAGGCTGCGCAAGACGTCTGCATCGACGTCCCCGAAGGCCATTTCTTCACGCTGCTGGGCCCCAGCGGCTGCGGCAAGACGACCACGCTGCGCAGCATCGCGGGGCTGGAAAGGCCCAGCGGCGGCGAGATCACCGTGGCCGGCGTGACGGTGTTCTCGGCGGCGCGGGGCGTGTTCGTGCCGCCCAACCAGCGCGGCTTCGGGATGGTGTTTCAAAGCTACGCCATCTGGCCCCACATGGACGTGTTCACCAACACCGCCTTTCCGCTGCAGGTGGGCAAGAAGAAATACAGCCGGGACGAGATTGATGCCAAGGTGATGCGTGTGCTGACGGCCGTGCAGCTGGACCACTTGCGTGATCGCGAAGCCACCAAGCTCAGCGGTGGCCAGCAGCAGCGCCTGGCGCTGGCCCGCGCCTTGGTGATGGAGCCCAAGCTGCTGCTGCTGGATGAACCCCTGTCCAATCTGGACGCCAAGCTGCGCGAGCTGATGCGCTTCGAGCTGAAGCGCTTGCAGCGTGAACTGAAGATCACCACCATCTACGTCACGCACGACCAGAGCGAAGCGCTGGCGTTGTCGCACCAGGTCGCGGTGATGAACCAGGGCCGCATTCAGCAGATCGGCAGCCCGCGCGAGATTTACGAGCGCCCGCAAACCAAATTCGTTGCCGACTTCGTGGGCACCACCAATTTCGTCGACGGCACGGTGCGCAGCCTCGACGCCGAAGACGGCTACTACCTGATCGACACCGAACTGGGCGTCTTGCGCGGCCTGTCGGTGGAAGCGGTGCGGCCGGGCGACGCGGTGGTGCTGTCGATACGCCCCGAAGACGTGCATTTGTCAGACGCGCCGCCCGGCGGCGACGTCAACACCTGGCACGGCAAGGTCGACCAGAAGGTCTTCATCGGCGAGGCCATGGAATGGCAGATCCGCATCGGCCAGCGCGTGCTGCTGTCCAAGTCCCACCCCTCCATCCGCACCCCCATCGGTCAGCCCATCTGGGCGCAGATCCATCCGTCCCAATGCGTGGCCATGCCCGCAACGGCCGAACTCAAGGCCGCGGCCTGATTCTTCTTTTGACAGGAAATCCATGGACAAGCCTACCCCGCCCGACAGCCTGCCGAAGGCCGGCGCCAGTACGAGCGCCAGCGCCCACACGGTGCCCAATGAATCGCATTACCACTCGAAGAAAGACCGCGTCTTCGTGCGCGGCATCCAGGGCACCTACAACCTGAAAACCGAATTGCAACGCCTGCGCGAGATGCCGCGCGTGCGCAAGGGTTCGGAAATAAAATTCAATGACGGCCCGCAGGCTTTCAGCCGGCATTACGTGGAGCCGAAAGACGGCATCACCCAGACTTTCCATTTGCACTTGGAAGAGTACGGCCCCGGTGGTCGCAGCCAGAAGCATGGTCACGTCAACGAAGCGGCCTTCTACATCCTGGACGGCGACGGCTACGAGATCCACGACGGCATCCGCTACGACTGGACCGCGGGCGACATCGCCATCGTGCACAACAACTGCGTCCACCAGCACTTCAACGCCAGCAGCACCAAGCCGGCGCGCGCGTTGGTCATCAAGACCAAGCCCATGTACATGTTCATGAACATGCTCTTCCAGCAGCAGGTCGAACCGCGGCCGAGTGAACCGGCGCCGGGCGGCGAAGGTTTTGTCTGCCGCGAAGCTGAAATTGACTTCAACCATCCGGAGGCCTGACATGGCATGGACCGAAGCCAAGGCCTGGCTCAAAGGCAGCGCTCACCAAGACCTGTACCAGCAACTGCTGGACGACGCCACGCAAGCGCCGGCGCGCAACGCCAAGCGCAAGAAGGTGGTCAAGCCCGAAGACATGCCCTGGGAAATGGCGCGGCAAGGCCTGCTGAAGCACCTGCTGAACGAGGGCATGAACACGCGCATGGAGACGGTGGACGCCTACATGCAGATCATCCCGCCGGGTAGCCACAGCGGCCGTCACCGCCACCTGGCCGAAGAGTGTTTGTACGTGGTCGAAGGGCAGGGCTACGACCTGCACCAGGACTGCGACGTGGAAATCACCGACACCTACCACTGGACGCCGCAGGCCGAGATCAAGCGATTTGAATGGCAGGCCGGTGACGTGATCTACATACCGCCCAACACCATCCACCAGCACTTCAACGCCAGCCCCGACCGGCCGGTGCGCTTGATCAGCGCCATCAACCGCATCTTCAAGTCCAGCGGGCTGAACGACCTGGAACAACTGGACAACGCGCCTGAGTACGAACCCGGCGTGGTGCTCACCGCCGCCAGCGTGGCGCGCTTCATTCAACGCAAAACCACCGAAACCGCATGAACACCGTCGTGACAAAGAACGCCCTGGTCAGCGATGCCATCGCCAAAAAGTTCGAGACCGAAAAGGCCACGCCCTACACGCGCTGGATCGCGGAAGAGGGCCTGGACATCATCCCGTCCCTCTATGTCGAGAACCTGCACACCGTTGAACTCAAACCCTGGGCGCGGCGCGGCGGCAAGGGCGTCTACCTGAACCACGACGCCAGCCGCACCAGCAACGACTGCTACGTCTGCGAAATTCCGCCGGGGAGTGAGTTGGCGCCGCAGCGGCAGCTGTTCGAGGAAATGATTTACGTGCTGGACGGCCGCGGCAGCACCACCGTGACCAACGGCGCGGGTGCCAAGGTCAGCTTCGAATGGAAGGCCGGCGCTATCTTCGCCATCCCGCTGAACACCACCCACCAGCATTTCAATGGCAGCGGTAGCGAAGCCGCGCGCTTCGTGGCGGTGACGAACGGGCCGCCCATCATCAACGCCTTCGGCGACACCGATTTCGTCTTCAACACCGCCTACGACTTCAAGAACCGTTTCGCCGGCGAAAGCAATTACTTCGCGAATGGTGGCGAACAAAAGGGCCTGCTGCTGGACACCAATTTCGTGGCTGACGCGGTGAACCTGCCATTGATCAGCGCCAAGGAACGCGGCGCGGGTGGCGGCCACATCCGCTTCAGCATGGCCAAGGGTTCGATGAACAGCCACATCAGCCAATTCCCCACCGCCACCTACAAGAAGGCCCATGCCCACGGGCCGGGTGCGCACGTGATCATCATGAGTGGCTCGGGCTACAGCCTGATGGCGCCCGAAGGCGAAGAGCTGAACCGATATGAGTGGCAGGAAGGCACGATGATCGTGCCGCCGAACATGTGGTTCCACCAGCACTTCAACACCGGCACCACGCCCGCGCGCTACCTGGCGTTCAAGGCCGAAGGCGTGTCCATCCGCAATGCGCAGGGCGTGCCCAAGGCCTGGATCAGCCGCCGCGTGGGCGGTGACCAGATCGACTACGCCGACGAGTCGCCGCAGGTGCGCGACACCTTCACGGCGGCCTTGGCGCAGGTCGGGTTGACGCCGCGTATGGCCGAAGCCTACGAGATGGAATTGGCCGATCTGCCGGCCAAAGTGTCGCAAAAAGGCTGATTTTCCGGGGCGTCACGCATTGACACCGAAACGCCCCCGGTACACGCTGAGAGCGTTCCTTCCGCAAGACCCGCGTTCCCTCATGTGGAACGATGGATCAAATTGGCAGGCGGCCGTCCCGAGCGGCTCGCGATGACGATCACAACAATCATTGACGGAGATTAGCCATGAAAAAACTACCCCTGGTACTGGCCTTGAGCACCGCTTCCCTTTGCACCCTGGCCCAGGCCCAGAGCGTGCAGGTCTATGGCAAGTTCTACCCCTATATCGAACAAGAATCAGGCTCGGGTGCAACCGCAGTGGGCACGCCTGTCGCAACGCTGGCCGCTGCGCCGACCGGCACCACCGGTGTCCCCTCGATCAAGGGCATGTCAGCCGGCAATTCCAACATCGGCCTGCGCGGCAAGGAAGACCTCGGTGGTGGCCTGAAAGCCACCTTCCAGATCGAAGGGGTGGTGGCCGTTGACACGGGCAATTCCACCGGCTTCACTTGGGGCCGCAACGGATTCGTCGGCCTGCAAGGGGGCTTCGGTGAGATCCGCCTGGGCATCATGGACACTGTGTTCAAGGAATACGGCGACACCCTGGGCATCCTGGGCATCAGCAGCGGCACGCCGGTCTCGTCCAGCAACGTGCTGCGCAAAACCGGTTTCGGCACCAGCAGTGCAGGTCGCTTCCACGAGCGCCGGCCCAACACCATCCGCTACGACTCGCCCGAGATGGGCGGCTTCCAGGGCGGCTTGCAGGTCGCCACGCAAGAGAACCCCACCAGCGTCGGTCCGTCCAAGACCTACTCGATGGGCCTGAAGTACGACAACGGTCCGATCTACGTGGCCTTGGCCTATGAGATCCACGACAACTTCTATGGTGGTTCGGCCAGCGCGCCGTCGGCCATGCGCAACAACGGAGCCGGCAGCACGGTGACATCGAAAGATACCGCCTTGCAGGCCACCGTCGAATGGCGCATCACCAAGGACCAGAAGGTCGAGTTCGACGTGATCAACAAGAACTACGACGAGAACGCCACCGTCACCGGCCGCTTCCAGAACTACAAGAACACGGCCTACATGGTGGCCTACGACGGCCGCTTCGACCTGTTCCGCGTGATGGCCCACTACGTGAAGTCGGGTGCCGGCTCCTGCACCCGCGTGGCAGCGGTCTGCGACACCATCGGTCTGGAAGGCAACCAGATCACGGCGGGTGTTTCCTACAACACCAGCCGCCGTACCTATGTCTACGCGGCCTACACCAAGATCAGCAACGGCGTGTCGGCGCGCTTTTCGGCGACCGACCTGGGTGGCGTGGCCAATCCGGGCGAAAGCTCGCGCCACCTGATCGCCGGCGTCGCGCACAGCTTCTGATGCGACGATGGCGGCGGCTGTTTCCCTCCAACGCCGCCGCCTGATCACTGCATCGGCTGCGGCCCTGTGTGTGCAGGGCGCGCCTGCGGTTCTGGCGCAGGACCCTGCTGCCCGCAACCGCGAGCTCTACCTGCACGCCGGTGCCGACCGCGAAGCGCGCCTGCTGGAAGGTGCGCGCAAAGAGGGCGTGGTGAGCATTTACACCTCGCTGAACACGCGGGACTCGGGGCCCATCGCCGAGGCTTTCGAGAAGCAGCACGGTGTGAAGGCGCTGCTGTGGCGAGCCAGTTCGGAAAAGGTCCTGCAAAGGGCCGTCACCGAAACCCGCGCGGGGCGCCACGCTTTCGACGTGCTGGAAACCAATGGTCCTGAAATGGAGGCGTCGTATCGCGAAAAGCTGCTGGCGCCCTTCAACAGCCCGCACTTCAAGGACCTGCCGCCCGCAGCCTTTCCCAAGCACCGCCACTGGGTGGCTGACCGCTTCAATTTCTTCGTCGTGGCCTACAACACCAACCTGGTCAAGGCCAACGAGGTGCCGAACAGCTACGCCGATCTGGTGCACCCACGTTTTGCCGGGCGCATCGCCATCGAAGCCGCCGACACCGACTGGTTCGGCGCCATGGTCAAGGGCATGGGCGAAGCGCAGGGCCTGGCCTTTTTTCGCAAGCTGGCCGAAAGCCGGCCGCAGATCCGCAGCGGCCACACGCTGATGGCTGAATTGCTGTCGTCTG
>JAYVBO010000491.1:0-2827 GCA_043750435.1 Betaproteobacteria bacterium
ATGCGCCTGTACTGGCCCGAGGAGGGTTGAGATGGCCTTGAACAAACCCTATCTGGACGTGCCCGGCACCACCATCTTCGACGCCGAGGAAAGCCGCAAGGGTTACCACTTGAACCAGTTCTGCATGAGCCTGATGACGGCGCCCAACCGCGAGCGCTTCAAGGCCGATGAACGGGCTTATCTGGACGAATGGCCGATGACCGAAGCGCAGAAGCAGGCCGTGCTGGCCCGCGACCTGAACCGCTGCATTGCGCAGGGCGGCAACATCTATTTCCTGGCCAAGCTGGGCGCCACCCACGGCAAGAGTTTTCAGCCAATGGCGGGCAGCATGACGGGCATGACCGAAACCGAATACCGCGACATGATGATCAGCGGCGGCCGGTCGGTTGAAGGCAACCGCGTGGTGGGCGAAGACGGCAGCGCGCAGGCGCATCGCCAGCCGCAGGGCAGCAGCACGAAAGCAGGCCTTTGAGATGGCGCACATCACCGCATCGGTCTACACCAGCCACGTTCCCGCCATTGGCGCGGCGCTGGATCAGGGCAAGGACCAGGAACCGTATTGGCAGCCCGTCTTCCAGGGCTATGAATTCGGCAAGCAATGGCTGAAGGACAACACGCCCGACGTGATCTTTCTGGTCTACAACGACCACGCCACGGCCTTCAGTCTGGACATGATCCCGACCTTCGCCATCGGCACGGCGGCGTCTTTTGAGCCGGCCGATGAAGGCTGGGGCCCGCGCCCGGTGCCCACCGTCATCGGCCACCCCGAGCTGGCCAGCCACATTGCGCAGAGCGTGATCCAGGACGACTTCGACCTGACTATCGTGAACAGAATGGCGGTGGACCACGGCCTGACGGTGCCGCTGTCGCTGATGTGCGGCCAGCCGCCTGCCGACCATTTCGCCTGGCCCTGCCCGGTGATTCCTTTTGCGGTGAACGTGGTGCAGTACCCCGTGCCCTCGGGCCGGCGTTGCTTCCAGTTGGGTCAGGCCATCCGCAAGGCTGTCGAGAGTTACGACGCGCCGCTGAAGGTGCAGGTCTGGGGCACCGGCGGCATGAGCCACCAGCTGCAAGGCCCGCGTGCCGGCCTGATCAACCGTGTATGGGACAACGCCTTCCTCGACCGTTTGATAGCCGACCCCGAAGGCTTGTCGAAGATGCCGCACATCGACTACGTGCGTGAAGCCGGCAGCGAAGGCATCGAACTGGTGATGTGGCTGATCGCGCGCGGCGCCATGGCCGACGTGGCCGGCGGCCCCGCACCGAAAGTGGCGCAGCGCTTCTATCACGTGCCCGCCTCGAACACGGCCGTCGGCCACCTCATTCTGGAGAACCCATGACCATCAAAGTAGCCCTGGCCGGTGCCGGCGCTTTCGGTACCAAGCACCTCGACGGCATCAAGAACATCCCGGGCATCGAGGTCATCTCGGTGATCGGCCGTGAACTCGACAAGACGCGCGAAGTGGCCGCGAAATACGGCATCCAGCATGTCGGCACCGACTTGTCGGAAGCCTTGGCCATCCAAGAGGTGGACGCCGTCATCCTGGCCACGCCGACGCAAATGCACGCCGCGCAAACCATCGCCTGCCTGCAGGCCGGCAAGCATGTGCAGGTTGAAATTCCGATGGCCGACAGCTGGGCCGACGCCCAGGCCATCGTGGCCGCCGCGCAGGCTGCAGGCAAGGTGGCCATGGCCGGCCACACGCGGCGCTTCAACCCCAGCCACCAGTGGGTGCGCCAGCGCATCACGGCGGGCGAATTCAACATCCAGCAGATGGATGTGCAAACCTATTTCTTTCGCCGCACCAACATGAACGCGCTGGGCCAGGCGCGCAGCTGGACCGACCATTTGCTGTGGCACCACGCGGCGCACACCATCGACCTGTTCTCCCACCAGGCGCGCAGCCCCATCGTGAAGGCCAACGCCATCCAGGGGCCTATCCATCCGAAGCTGGGCATCGCGATGGACATGAGCATCCAGCTGCAGGCGGCCAATGGCGCCATCTGCACGCTGAGCCTGTCCTTCAACAACGACGGCCCGCTGGGCACCTTCTTCCGCTACATCGGCGACACCGGCACCTACATCGCCAGCTACGACGATCTGTACACCGGCAAGATGGAGAAGATCGACGTCAGCCAGGTGGCGGTGGCCATGAACGGCATCGAACTGCAGGACCGCGAGTTCTTCAGCGCCATACAGGAAGGGCGCGAGCCGAATTCGAGCGTGTCGCAGGTCCTGGCCTGCTACGAAGTGATGGGCCAGCTGGAGCGGCAGCTGCAAGGCTGAGCATCCGCCCCATGACCACCCACCCTGGCGCCCTGCTGGCCGGCGGCACCGGCCTCATCGGCCGCGAAGTGGCCGCGCAATGGCCGGGCCCGGGCTTGTTGCACCTGGTGGTGCGGCGCAACCGGCCCGTGGCCTCGGCCCGGCAGCAGGTGCACGTGGTGGACTTTGCGGCGCTGCCGCCATTGCCAGCGGCGGACATTGCCTTCTGCTGCCTGGGCACCACCATCGGTGCAGCCGGCTCGCAGGCGGCCTTCCGCGCGGTCGATTTCGACGCCGTGCTGGCCTTTGCCCGCGCCGCCCAGCAGGCTGGCGTGCGGCGCTTGGCGGTGGTGTCGGCGCTGGGCGCCAACACCGGGTCCAGCGTCTTCTACAACCGCGTCAAAGGCGAGATGGAGGCGGCGTTGGCTGGCCTGGGTTTTGATCGCCTGGTGCTGGCGCGGCCGTCTTTGCTGGCCGGCGACCGCGCCGCCACCGGGCAAGCCACGCGCTGGGCCGAGCGCATCACGCTGGCCATCGCTGTACCGTTGTCCCCGCTGATCC
>JAYVBO010000492.1:0-2825 GCA_043750435.1 Betaproteobacteria bacterium
AGTTTGCTGCAGGAACCAATTGCTCAGACCGAACAGTGCATAGCGGCCGGTGTCGTCGCCATGCTTGCTCAGCCAGGCCTGGGGGATGAAGAGCACCGCCAGGATGCCGGCGACAACCAACATCGCCACCAGGGCGGGCAATATGCGGGCCAGACGTCGGGCATAGAACTCGCTGATGAAGCTGCCCAGCGTGGTGCCGGGGTTGTTCATCAATGCGGCCGTGACCACATAGCCTGAGATCACGAAGAAGACATCGACACCGAGGAATCCGCCGGGCAGCCAAGCGCCGTCCAGGTGGTAGACCAGGACGGCCAGTACGGCAACGGCGCGCAGGCCGTCGATGTCAGCCCGGTATGAAGGGCTCTTGTGGATCATCGTGTGCCCACAGGCCGCTCCGCGAGACCTGATCGGGTCAGTCGCGCACTCAGGCCAGCAACGCCCGAATCTCGTCAGAGAGTTGGTGGTTCTGTGGCCCGCGCTGGGCGATCTTCATGGCGCCCAGGCGGTTGCCCAGGGCGGCGCAGCGGGCCAGCGTCCAGCCGCGTTCCAGGCCGAAGAGCAGTGCGGCGCGGACGGCGTCACCGCAGCCGGTGGGGTCTACCACCTGCTCAGCCACCACGCCGGGCACCAGCGTGCGCTGGCCTTTTTCCCACAGCTCGCAGCCGTGCTCGGCCAGCGTGACGACCACACCGCGCACATTTGGGCGCAGGGAAATCTGCTCGGGCGTTTCACCCGTGCGTTCCTGCAGCATCTTGGCTTCGTAGTCGTTCACCGCCACCCATTGCGCCAGGCCCAGGATTTCGCGGTGTTCATCACCGTTGAACTGCGGCAGTTGCTGGCCCGGGTCAAAGATGAAGGGGATCTGCGCGTCGGCCAGCTGGTGGGCGTGCTGCCACATGGCGTCGCGGCCGTCGGGGGCGACGATGCCGATCGCCAAGTCGCTGCGCTCCGCACGGGGCGGCACGTGCTTCTCGTGCGCGTTGCTCATCGCGCCAGGGTGGAAGGCGGTGATCTGGTTGTTGTCGCGGTCGGTCGTGATGTGGCACTGCGCGGTGTGCAGTTCAGTGTCGCGGTGGATCAGCGTGGTGTCGGCGCCCCAGCCTTGCACGCGGGCGAGGTAGTCGCCGCCGTCCACGCCCAGCGCGGCCAGGATCACCGGCGTGCCGCCCAGGATGTGCAGCGTGTAGGCAATGTTGCCGGCGCAGCCGCCGTATTCGCGGCGCAGCGTGGGCACCAGGAAGGACACATTCAGGATGTGTACCTGGTCCGGCATGATCTGGTCGGCAAAGCGCCCCGGGAAGTTCGTGATCGTGTCGAAGGCGAGAGATCCGCAGATCAAGGCGGGCATGGCATGGCTCCAGGGTGCAACAAGGGAAAAACGAAAACCGCGCGGCGCGCGGTCAGGGATAGAAGAGTTCGATGGTGTAGCCGACCACCGGTTCGGTGGCGGCCTGGAGTGTGGCCTGCAGCGCCAGTTCGCGCCCGGCGGCCAGCGTGGTCTCGGTCACACCCAGGTCGGTCGCGCGCAGCACGCGCCGCACCATGGCTTTGCCGGCACCGTCGCTCAGCGTCAGGTCCAGGGCCGGCAGCGCCAGCGCCACTTCGCCGCGGTTGCGCAGCGTCACCTGCAGCTTGTAGACGTCGGACTTCTCGACCCGCACCAGGCCGCTGCTTTCCACGGCCAATTTGTCGATGGCGCGCGCGGCGTCGACGCGGCAGCCCAGCGCGCTGCAGGCGGCCACCAGCGCAGGCCGCGCGCCGGGCAGGCGAGCGGCCAGTTGATCGCGGTAAGTGTGTACCAACTGTGCCGCAAGACCGAGTACGCCGAGCGCGGCGACGGCTGCCAGCGCCGCCCGCACGCGCGGCTGGCGCCAGCGTTGCGCGCGGTCGGCGCGGCGCACAAAGGACGGCATTTCGTCCGCTTCGGCCTGCAGTTCGGCTTCGTTTGCGGCGCCCGATTCAGGGCCGGAGTCGGGGCTGGACGCCGGCTCGGCCTTGGTGCCGGCTTCGACCCGAGGTAACGGGTGCGGCACGTCTACAACGGCCAAGATGGCGGGCATCGACTCGACGGCGGAGAAATCGAGCGCCGGCATGGACGCTGCTTCGGCCGTTGGCGGCGTGGCCGGTTCCGAGGGTGCTTCGGTCGCGGTCACGGCGGCCATGGTCAGGTCGATGAGGGCCTGCGCCGCGTTGAAGACCTCGCCGCAGCGACCGCAGCGCACCATGCCGCCGGCCACCCGAAGCTGGTCCTGCACGACACGGAAAACCGTGCCGCAGGCGGTGCAGCGGGTGGCCAGGCTGGCCACTTCAGGCGGTGCCCACGTTTCAGGCCGGCCGTTGCGCCGTCATCAGGACCCAGCCGTCTTCGCGGTCGGCCACGCGCACGTCCAGCCAGGGCGCGTAGGCGGCGGTCAACTCGTCGACCTGGCGTTCCAGAATGCCCGCCATCACCAGCCAGCCGCCCGGCGCCACATGGCCGGCCAGCAGTGGCGCCAGCAGCTTCAGCGGCGTGGCCAGGATGTTGGCCAGCACGGTGTCGTAGTGGCCTTGCGCGGCGTCGGGCAGGCCGGGTTTCAGACGCGACAGGGACACGCCGTTGTGCACAGCGTTGTCGTGGGTGGACTGCACGGCGGCGGTGTCGATGTCCACCGCGTCGATGGATGCCGCGCCCATCAGTGCCGCGCCGATGGCCAGGATGCCCGAACCGCAACCATAGTCCAGCACGCGCTTGCCGGCGCTGGTGCCCCCGTTCATGGCCGGGTGCGTGGCCAGCCAGCGCAAACACATGCGGGTGGTCGGGTGGGTGCCGGTGCCGAAGGCCAGGC
>JAYVBO010000493.1:0-2824 GCA_043750435.1 Betaproteobacteria bacterium
CACCACCAGCGCCGCCCCGCCCAGCACCAGGCTGAAACCCAGCCAGTCGGCGTTGCTGGGGCGGTCGCCCACCAGGGCCATGGCGCCCAGCACGCCCACCACGGGCACGGCCAGCACGGCCAGTGAAGACGCGGTGGCGCTGGCACTGGCCAGCAGCCGGTACCACAGCACATAGGCCAGGGCCGTGGCGACGAGCACGTGGTAGGCCATGGCCAGCCAGACCCGCGTGGGCCACACCGCCGGGACGTGTTCGCCGATGGCCCGCGAGATCAGCAGGCCGCCCAGCGCGCCCAGCCCCAACTGCCAGGCCGTGACCACGATGCGGTCGCCCTGCGGCGGCCAGCGCTTGGCCATCACCGAACCGCAGGCCCAGGCGAAGGCCGCCAGCAGCGGCAGCAGCAGGCCGCGGGTCTGCTGCGCCGACAGGCCGCCGTGCAGGGCGGCTTCCAGCACCGGTTCGGCCAGCACGGCCACGCCCAGGCCGCCCAGCGCCAGCGCCCAGCCACCGCGCCGGCCGGGCCGTTCACCCAGGAAGACCCAGGCCATGGCGGCAGCCATCATGGGCGTGGTGAAGGTCAGCACCGCCGCGCGCGAGGTGCTGGTGCTGAGTTGGGCAAAAGCCGTTGCGAAGTTGAACACCATCACCGTGGTGCAAGCCCCCATCGCGATGCCCGGCCAGGCGGCGCGCACCGGCCACAAGGCCTTGCGCTGGCAGGCCGCCAGGGCCAGCAGCAGCAGGGCGCCGCCGCCCAGACCCAGGCCGCGCAAGGCGAAGGGCGGTATCACCGCCAACATGATCTTCACCGCCGGCCAGTTGAACCCCCAGGCCAGGGCCAGCAACACGGGGATCAGGCGCAGCGGCATGCAGGGGCGAAGCTAGGGCCGGCGGCGGATGGTGGCCGGCAGCCGCGTCCACGGCAGGTCGCCCGGGTCGGCGGCCATCGGGCCGGCGGCTTTGGCAATCAGCACGGCGCTGGCATGCGGCTGGAAATCGGCGCGGAAGTGGTTGCTGCTTTTCACCACCACGATGCGCATCTGCTCGGTGTGGATGCCCACCATGCGCAGCAGTTCGCGGTCCAGCAACTGCTTCTTGCCGCTGACCACCGCCACCCGCACGCCCTCGATTTCCAGGCAGGCGCTGGGGCCCAGGTTTACCGTCAGGCCGCGCATCATCGGCCCGGTCAGCGTGCAGCGGCCGTCGCTCAGGGCCAGCACCTTGAAGCGCCCGTGCAGCGGCGGGTCGCTGCGCTGGCCGGTGTAGGTGGGCACGGCGGTGCCCAGACTCATTTCCAGCTCGGCGCCCACGCCGGCGGCGTGGGCCGCGCTGGCGGCGGCGGCGTCAGACATCAAGCCCAGCGCCACCTGGCCCGGGTAGCGCAGCCCGGCGCCCTGGGCCAGCAGCGCGTGCAGCATGCCGGTGGTGTTGCTGTCGCCGCCGGCGCCGGGGTTGTCTTGCGTGTCGGCGATGACCACCGGCTTGGACGCGCCGTCGCACAGGGCCAAGGCCTGTGCCACGACTTCGGGGGTGGGGCGTATGTCCATCTGCCACTGGGTGGGCTCGGCGGCCAGCGCGTACAGGCGTTCCACCGCCGCTTGGGCCTGTGCGCCGTGGGCCCAGATCATGGGCGCGCAACCTTCGAAATCACTGGCCGGGAAGCCCATGCAGAAGCTCAGCACCGCGCCGGTTTCGCGGTCCAGCGCCTGCAAGCTTTCGTACAGGCCTTGGGCCGGTTGCAGCCAGGTGCTTTGGGCATTCAGCGGAATCAGGAAAGGCAGGCGGTGCGCGTGCATCACTTCCTTGCGCCCTTCCTTGAAGCGCCGCGCCAGCATCTGCCCGGCCAGCATGCCGGTGGCGGCCATGTCCACATGCGGGTAGGTGCGGTAGGCGACCAGCGCGTCGGCGTCGCGCAGCATGCGCGGCGTGACGTTCGCGTGCAGGTCCAGGCTGGCCACGATGGGCAATTGCGGCCCGACGATGGCGCGCAGCCGGCTCAGCAATTCGCCTTCGCTGTCGTGCGCGTGTTCGGCCACGGCGGCGCCGTGCAAGTCCAGGTAGATGGCGTCCAGCCCGGTGGTGGCGGCGGCCACCACGTCTTGGCAGATGGTGCTGGCGACGCGCTCAAAAGCTTCACGCGTGACGTAGGACGAGGGGATGGCGCCAGCCCAGCAGCTGGGCAGCAGCGACCAGCCTTGCGCGGTGGCGAATTCGATGAACCCGCCGATGGGGATGTTGACGCCGCTGAGCTGCGCCTGCATGGCCGCGCCGCACACATAAGCCGGGAAAGAGTCGCCGCGCGTGAAGGCAGCCCAGTCGGCCAGGCTGGGCGCGAAGGTGTTGGTTTCGTGCTGGTAACCAGCGATCAGGATGCGGGGCATGGCGGCGCAGGAGAGGGTGTGACAGCACGCGGGTGGCGCAGTGGTGCTGAGGATAGCGGCCGCCGGATGCACCGCTTTGCGGTCATCCCGTATCCACCTGAAATAGCAAGCCAAGACAAAGATTGCCTAGGCATGTATATTCGCGGCTTCGCTTTCAGATGCCGACTGCCGTGGCCCGTTCCGTACCCCCTTGCCAGTTTTACAGCGCCGGCGCCTACGCCAGCAGCGAGAGCGTGGGCTACCTGATGAAGCGCATCGTCAGCTCCATCGTCGGCCAGGCCGACAAGCGCCTGGAAGCCCACGGCCTGACAAACGCGCAATGGGGCCCGCTGCTGCTGCTGCAGAAGGCGGGGCCGCTGCCAGTGGCCGAATTGGCGCGGCGCATGTTCAACGACGCCGGTGCCATGACCCGCCTGCTCGACAGACTTGAGAAAAAGCAGCTCTGCAA
>JAYVBO010000494.1:0-2815 GCA_043750435.1 Betaproteobacteria bacterium
TGCGTGTCCTTCTTCCGGCGCGGCATGGTGGGTGAATGGCAAGCATTCCTGCAGCGCCGACCCGCAAAGTGAACCCATGGCCCCCGTGACGACCACTCCCAGACTGCCGCCCAAGCGCCGCGCGGCCGATCTCGCCTACGACGCCATCGAGACGCTGATCGCCACGATGCAACTCGAGCCCGGCAGCCCGGTGGTCGAGGCCGACCTGGCCGAGCGCACCGGCCTGGGCCGCACGCCCGTGCGCGAGGCGCTGCTGCGCATGACCTCGATCGGACTCATCGTGCAGCAGCCGCGCCGCGGCTTGCTCATTTCCAGCATCGACCTGGCCGACCACCTGGATGTGCTGCAGACCCGACGGGTGCTCGAGTCTCTGATCGCCACCTGCACGGCAAGGCGCGCTGCGCCCGCCCAGCGCAAGGAGATCGTGCGCTGCGCCGAGCGAATGATGAAGGCGGCCGCGCGCCAACATCTGGATGACTACATGTTGGCTGACCACGAGCTGGATCAGGTCAACCACCAGGCCAGCCGCAACAGTTCGGCGGTCAAGGCCGTGGTGCCCCTGGTGATTCAGTGCCGGCGCTTCTGGTACGCCTACCAGCACGAAGGCGACATCGTCGAAGGTGCGAACGCGCACATGGAACTCGCCGAAGGCATCGCCACCGGCAACGAAGCCGCGGCCGTGGGCGGAGCCAACCGCTTGCTCGACTACCTGGAACGCTTCGCGCGCCGCGTCATCGACAACTGACGCAGCGGCATCTTCGGAATGTGAACCGCCCCGGCGTTCGAGGAGGCTCCAACTCTTGAGAAGCTGGAGTCATGAACAAGTCGAGCTTGGGGGGTGCCATGCGGAAGGCAACAGGGGCGTTCGAAAAGCCCATCTTCCCCCTCCGTTCGCGGGGATGCAGGGTCGAAACCCGACTTGGGTGGCTTAAGCTGGAAAGCTCTGCAATTGTCCATGAAGGCGGCCACCGTGAAGAACGATACGAACAAGCGCCCGGTCGCTTCGCGCCTGACCCGCCGCCGCTTCATGCAGGCCGGCGCCGTGGCCGGCAGTCAGGCTGTGGTGCGTCCCGCCACAGCACAAGCCGCGGGTAGCAGCCTGGAGGGTTACACCTCGGCGCCTTCGGTCGCTGTCGGCGGCACGCTCGACTTCTTCCTGCGCGACCCGCGGGCGCAGGGCACCGGCACGACGGCCTACCCGCTGACCTTCACCCGCATCGGCTTCCCCGACGCCACGACGCTGATCACCAGCGTGCCGCTCGGCAACCAGGTCGTTCCGAGCGACGCGACGACGAACGGCTGCCGCTGGGTGCGCAGCTACCAGCTGGTGGTGCCCAGCACCTGGAAGAGCGGCCTGTACTTCGCATTCGTCGGCAGCGGCTCGACGGCCTGCACCGTGCCTTTCGTCGTCCGGGCGGTGGGATCCACCCCCGGGGTCAACCGGCTGGTGCAGATCCAGGTCTCGACGGCCCAAGCCTACAACCCCTATGGCGGCAAGAGCCTGTACGACTACAACTCGAGCAGCGGCGTGCGCGCCTCGAAAGTGTCGTTCGACCGGCCCTTCAGCGAAGCCTTCAACAGCTCCTTCGACGTCTATGCCCAGTACCTGGTGCGCTGGCTGGCGAAGAACAACCTGGCGGCTGACTTCTGCACCGACGTCGACATCGCCGCCAACCCGGCCCTGCTGGACCCCTACCAGCTCTTCATCGACGTCGGCCACGACGAATACTGGACGCTGGGCCGGCGCCAGGCCATGGACGCCTTCGTCGCCCGCGGCGGCAATGCGGCCTACTTCGGCGCCAACACCGCGTGGTTCCAGTCGCGGCTGGAAAGCGGCAACGCCGGTGCCAACCGCACGCTAGTCTGCTACAAGAATGCCGCCGCCGACCCGATCACCGACCCGGCACAGAAGACCGTCAACTTCGTCTCCCTGGTGCCGCCCAACCCGGAGAACAAGACCACCGGCCTGGGCTATCTCACGGGCTGCAGCTGGACCGGCCCGCAGACCCGGCCGAACACGCCCGCGGTGGTGATGCGCAGCGAGCACTGGGCCTTCGCCGGCACCGGTCTGGCCGGCGGCGCCGGCTTCGGTGGACAGTTCATCGGCTACGAGTGCGATTCGACGTACTTCACGCGCGGCACCGACCAGCGACCCTACCCCACAGGGGCCGACGGCGCGCCCGCAACCCTGCGCATCCTGGCCATGGCCGACGGCAGCACTTGGGACGCGCAATCGCTGGCCCTAGGCGGCACCGGCGAACAGTCCGGCTACAGCATGATGGCGGTCTTCAGCCGCGGCGGTGGTGCGGGCACGGTCTTCAACGCCGGCACCGTCGAATGGGCCTACGCGCTGATTCCCGAACTCAACGGCCAGGCGCCGACGCCGCACAGTCGCATCACGCTCAACGTCATCAACCAGCTGTCCCAGCCCTGGACCGAGACGGCCGACGTGCGGCAGTTCCGCAAGCCGCTGTCGGGCTTCCTGTCGAACTGCTACTACGGCACCGAGACCGCGCCGCCCGGTGGCAGCGGCATGGCACTGGATGGCTGGGTCTTCCGGGCCTTCCCGACCGCTGTGGCCGGCTCGGCCCCCGTCTACCGCTACCGCTCGGCAACGCCGGGCAGCACCGGCACGCGCTACCGCTACAGCCTGAGCAACACCCTGGACGTTGCCGGCAGCTACTGGGTGCTCGAAGGCACGGCGTTCAACGCCTGGTCGGCGGCACGCAGCGACGCCCTGGCGGTCTACGAGCACTTCATCATCAACACCGCGCTGCAAGAGCTGTCGTGCCTGTATTCGCTGCAGGCCACCCCG
>JAYVBO010000495.1:0-6554 GCA_043750435.1 Betaproteobacteria bacterium
ATGTTTCGCTGCATCGCCGCGCAGCTCAAGGTGCAGCCGAGCAGCTGCATCCTCGTCGAAGACATGCGCGAGAACCAGAAGGCGGCGCGCCGCGTCGGCATGCGCACGGTGTGGATGCAGCGCTACCTCGAGGGGCGCTTTCGCGGTCACTTGCGCGGTGGCGCCACGAGCGGTTTTAACGCCGGTTTCCGGCCGCGCGAAGTTGGTGTTCACCCTTGCCCTAGCCCGCGCTACGTGTGTGCCAAAATCCGCTCGCTGCAACAGTTGCTTACGCTCGGATGACCCCAACCACAGATTCCGGCGAGGCCGACGCCGAACCACCTGCCGCCCTCGTCGGGCTGGCCGGCGAGCCTGGCACAGCGGCATCGGTGCGCAAACGGCCCAAGCCCGGCGAGCGCCGCGTGCAGATCCTGCAGACGCTGGCCACCATGCTGGAACAACCCGGCGCCGAACGCATCACCACCGCCGCGCTGGCCGCCAAGCTCGAGGTCAGCGAGGCCGCGCTTTACCGCCACTTCGCCAGCAAGGCGCAGATGTTCGAGGGCCTGCTCGAATTCATCGAGTGGAGCGTCTTCACGCTGGTCAACCAGATCGTTGAACGCGAGCCTTCGCCATCGCTGCAAGCGCAGAAGATTGCCACCGTGCTGCTGCAGTTCGGCGAAAAGAACCCCGGCATGACGCGGGTGATGGTGGGCGACGCGCTGGTCTTCGAACACGAACGCCTGTCGCTGCGCATGAACCAGTTCTTCGACCGCGTGGAATCGCAGTTGCGCACCAGCCTGCGCAGCGCCGCTGAAGCCGGCGGCTCGCCCACACCCACGGTGGACGCGCAGGCCCTGGCCTCGGCGATCACCGCGCTGGCCATCGGCCGCCTGCAGCGCTATGCCCGTTCGGATTTCAAGCGCCTGCCCACCGAGCACCTGGAACTGGCGCTGCACCGCCTGAGCACCTGAGCGACCGCCGCTGAAAGGCTGGCCGGCCCGGGCCGCCTAAAATTCAGCGCATGAACCCTGCCTTTGAACACCTGCTGGTGCGCGCCGAGTCGCTGCTGGCGCGCCTGGAAGCCATCCTGCCGCACGCGGCCGATGCGCCCGATTGGTCAGCCTCCGTGGCCTGGCGCTACCGCCGCCGCGGTGGCTTGAACGGGGCGGGCGTGCTGGAACCGGTCCGGCACGTGTCCACCATCCGCCTGGACAACCTGAAGGAAGTCGACGGCCAGAAGGAACGCCTGGTGCGCAACACCGAGCAGTTCGTCGCTGGCCGGGCGGCCAACAATGTGCTGCTGACCGGCGCGCGCGGCACCGGCAAGAGCAGCCTGATCAAGGCCTGTCTGAACGAGTTTTCAGCCCGTGGCCTGCGCTTGATCGAGGTCGACAAGGCCGACCTGGTGGACCTGGGCGACCTGATCGACCTGGTCACCGAACGCCCCGAGCGCTTCATCGTCTTCTGCGACGACCTCAGCTTCGACGAAGGCGAGCCCGGCTACAAGGCGCTGAAGAGCGTGCTCGACGGCAGCGTGGCCCAGGCCAGCGACAACCTGCTGATCTACGCCACCAGCAACCGCCGCCACCTGCTGCCCGAATACATGGCCGAGAACCTGACCTACACGCACACCGAAGACGGTGAAGTGCACCCCGGCGAGGTCGTTGAAGAGAAGATCTCGCTGAGCGAGCGCTTCGGCCTGTGGATCAGCTTCTACCCCTTCACCCAGGACGAATACCTGGCCATCGTGGCGCAATGGCTGCGATCTTTCAGCGTCGACGAAGCCGCCATCGCCGCGGCGCGGCAGGACAGCCTGGTCTGGGCGCTGGAGCGCGGCAGCCGCTCGGGCCGCGTGGCCCAGCAGTTCGCGCGCGACTACGCGGGTCGGCATGCCGCCTGAGATCGACCACAGGGCAGCAGGTGCCCCTGACAGGCCGGTGGTCGAGGTGGCGGTGGGCGTGCTCATCGACGAGCAAGGTCACTTCCTGCTGACCAGCCGGCCCGCAGGCAAGGTCTACGCCGGCTACTGGGAATTCCCCGGTGGCAAGGTCGAAGCCGGGGAAAGCATTGAGCAGGCGCTGCGCCGTGAACTGCAGGAAGAACTGGGCATCACCATCGCGGGAGTTCAGCCCTGGCAGGTGCTGGTGATGGACTACCCGCACGCCCGCGTTCGCCTGAATTTCTGCAAGGTCTACGCTTGGTCTGGTGCCTTCGAAATGCGCGAACAGCAGCAGATGGCCTGGCAATCCCTGCCGGTGCAAGTGGCGCCGGTGCTGCCCGGCACGGTGCCCGTGCTGGCCTGGTTCGCCGCCGAGCGCGGCTTCGATGCACCCACCCATTAGACTGACCGCATGAACTGGTTGGACAGCATCAAATGGGACGCGAACGGCTTGGTGCCGGTCATCGCGCAAGAGGTTTGCAGCGGTGACGTGCTGATGTTCGCGTGGATGGATCGCGCGGCCTTGGCCCTGACCGCCGAGACGCAGCGCGCGGTGTACTTCAGCCGTTCACGGCAGCGCTTGTGGCACAAGGGCGAAGAGTCAGGCCATGTGCAGCAGGTGCACGACATCCGCATCGACTGCGACAACGACGTGGTGCTGCTGAAGGTCACCCAGCTCGGCCATGACCCGGGCATTGCCTGCCACACGGGCCGCCACAGCTGCTTCTTCCAGCGCCTGGAAAACGGCGCCTGGACGCCGGTCGAACCGGTGCTGAAAGACCCCGAGACCATTTACAAATGACTGCCACGCCGCCTGTGAGTCCGCCTGTGAGTCCGTCTGTGACCCCGCCCACAACCCCGTCAAGCAACGACACCCTGGCCCGCCTGGCCGCCGTCATCGCGGTGCGCCGCGGCGGCGACCCCGACAAAAGCTATGTCGCCCGCTTGTTTTCCAAGGGCCACGACGCCATCTTGAAAAAGATAGGCGAAGAAGCCACCGAGGTGGTGATGGCCGCCAAGGACGGTGACCGCCCGCGCATCGTCGGTGAGGTGGCTGACCTGTGGTTCCACACCCTGCTGGCGCTGGCGGCCTACGACCTGACGCCGGCCGATGTGCTGACTGAGTTGGAACGCCGCGAGGGGCTGTCAGGCCTGGAAGAGTTTGCGGCGCGCAAGGCGCAGCAGCGTGAAACCGAGTCCAAAGGAGAAGGTTCATGAACGACGTGGTGATACCGGGCGAGGCGGCGCGCAAGGCCGACAACCTGCGCATGCTGACCCACATCCTTTACGGCCTGCACACGCTGTCGTTCTTCTCGGCCGGCATCTTCTCGGTGATTGCGCTGATCATCAACTTCATCAAGCGCGACGACCTGCCCAACGACTTCTACCGCAGCCACTTCCGCTGGCAGGCGCGCAGCTTCTGGTTCACCCTAGGTTGGCTGCTACTGACCTTGCCGCTGTGGATCGTGTTCGTTTTCCCGGGCTGGTTCGCCTGGTCGGTCATCGGCCTGTGGTACCTGTACCGCTTCCTGCGCGGTTGGTGGAATTTCAACGAAAGCCGGGCCATGCCCGTACCGGTCTGAACATGACCCAGGAATCCGCACGATGAGCGCCGACCCGAACTGCATCTTCTGCAAGATCATCGCCGGGCAGATTCCGGCGAAGAAGGCCTATGAAGATGACGAATTGCTGGCCTTTCACGACATCGCGCCCTGGGCACCGGTGCATGTGCTGATCATCCCCAAGCAGCACATCGCGATGTTGTCCGACGTGACCCCTGAGCACGACGCCCTGCTGGGCCGCATGCTGGGCCTGGCGCCGCGCCTGATGAAGGCCCTGGGCGTGACCAACGGCTTTCGCACCCTGATCAACACAGGGGCCGACGGCCGTCAAGAAGTGCCGCATTTGCACATGCACGTGATGGGCGGACCGCGCCCTTGGGTCAAGGGCTGACCTTGCCCCCCTGCGCCCCCGGGCGCACCTCGTAGAATCAATGGTTCTGTTCAGCGCGTTTTCCTAGGAGAAAAGATCATGGGTTCGTTCAGCATCTGGCATTGGCTGATCGTGTTGCTGGTCGTCGTGGTCATCTTCGGCACCAAGAAGTTGCGCAACATCGGCAGTGACCTCGGCGGCGCCGTGCGCGGCTTCAAGGAAGGCGTCAAGGGCGCCGGTGAAACGGCTGAGGCCGACGGCCCTGCCGTGCCCCCCCAACAGGTCACGACCGCCAAGCGCAGCGATGCGAACACGGTGGACGTGGAAGCCAAGTCGAAGAGTTGAAGCGGCGCTTGAAACCGAGGCTCGAGCGGCACCCGAATGATTGACTTCGGTTTCGACAAGATCGCCCTCATCGGCGCGGTGGCCCTGATCGTCATCGGCCCCGAGAAACTGCCGCGCGTGGCACGCACCGTGGGCGCCTTGTTCGGCAAGGCCCAGCGCTATGTGTCCGACGTCAAGGCCGAGGTCAACCGCTCCATCGAACTTGAAGAACTCAAGAAGATGAAGACCGACTTCGAGGACGCCGCGCGCAACGTGCAAGACACCGTGCGCAACGAAGTCGATTCGGCCAGCAGCGCTTTCGAAGGCAGCTGGAAAGACGCCACGGCCGGCGTCGCTGGCCACCTCACGGACGGCACCGCCACCGACCACAGCATCAGCGGTGGCTGGGAACCGCCACCGCCC
Source organism: Betaproteobacteria bacterium (assembly GCA_043750435.1). GTDB lineage: Bacteria > Pseudomonadota > Gammaproteobacteria > Burkholderiales > Burkholderiaceae_C > Rubrivivax. The sequence goes on from JAYVBO010000495.1 coordinate 4,601, forward strand.
AGCTACCGCCATCCGAAGAAGAAATGGCGCTTGAAGCGCGGTGCCACACCCCAGTGGTACAAGCAGCGCAACGGCATCCGCACCAAGGCGCAGTCGGGCGCCGCGCGCGTGGCGCGCTTCCGGAGGAAATGATGCCCCCAAGCTCGCTAGCGCTCGCTACCCCCCGAGGGGGCCGTCCGCCAGCAGCCCGGCAAAGCCGGTTCTGCGGCGGGAAGCTCGGTCTTCGCCATCCAAGTTGAATCGAATCCGCAGCCGATGAGCGACACCAACAAGCCCGACGAACTCGCCGGCACCGAAGCACCTTTCGTTTCGCACCTGATCGAGTTGCGCGACCGGCTGATCCGCGCCGTCATCGCCATCGCCGTGTGCTTCGCCGCACTGGCCTTCTGGCCCGGCCCGGCGGGGCTGTACGACCTGCTGGCCGCGCCCATGCTCAGCCATCTGCCCAAGGGCGCGACGCTGATTGCCACCAATGTGATCTCGCCCATCCTGGTGCCGCTGAAGATCACGCTGATGGCCGCCTTCTTGGTGGCGCTGCCGGTGGTGCTGTACCAGCTGTGGGCCTTCGTGGCGCCGGGCCTGTATTCGCATGAAAAGAAGCTGGTGCTGCCGCTGGTGATATCCAGCACCTTGCTGTTCATCATCGGCGTGGCCTTCTGCTACTTCATCGTGATACCGGGCATGAGCCGCTTCATCCAGGCCTTCGCACCCACGTCCATCACGGCGGCGCCTGACATCGAGCAGTATTTCGGCTTCGTGCTGACCCTGTTCCTGGTCTTCGGCATCGCCTTCGAAGTGCCGATAGCCGTGATCGTTCTCGCGCGCATGGGCATCGTCAGCATCGACCAGTTGCGCAAGTCACGCGGCTATTTCATCGTCGGCGCCTTCATCGTGTCGGCGGTGGTCACCCCGCCCGATGTGGTCTCGCAACTGGCACTGGCCGTGCCCATGTGCGTGCTCTACGAAATCGGCATCCTGGCCGCGGTGATGTTCATCAAGCACACCAAGGCGCCGGAAGACGAGACCGCGTCCGCCAGCTGATCACTTGACCCAGGTGTTGAGCTGGATGATGGGCATCAGCACGGCCAGCATGATCAGCACGACCACGATGCCCATCACCACGATGAGCAGCGGCTCCAGGATGGTGGCAGCTGCCATCGCCCGGCGCTGCACTTCAGCCGACAGCTGAACCGAAGCGCGCAGCAGCATCTCGGGCAGTTGCCCGGTCTGCTCGCCCAGCCGCGCGAACATCGCCAGCAGACCCGGGAAGCGCTTCTTGCCGGCCAGCGCGCTGGCCAGCGGCGCGCCTTCGCGCACCTGCACCAGGGCGTCCATGGCGTCGGCGCGCATGGCCCGGTTGCCCAGGGTTTCAGCCGCCGCTTGCAGGGCTTTCAGGATGGGCACGCCGGCACCGGCCAGCATGGCCAGCGTGCCACCGAAACGCGCTGCGTTGTAGCCGCGTGCCAGGCGGCCCAGCAGCGGCAGGCGCAGCACCCAGGCGTCGCTGCGTTCACGGAAAGCCTCGTTGCGCCGCGCCAGCGTCAGCGCCGTGACGCCGGCCACCGCCAGCAAGGCCACGGCCCAGCCCCAGTTGCGCACGAAGGCGCTGATGTTCAGCATCGCCACCGTCAGCAGCGGCAAGGCGCGCTTGGAGGTGGTGAAGACGTTGGCTATCTGCGGCACCACCCAGGTCACCAGCACCATCACGATGATCATCGCCACCACCGACACGATGGCCGGGTACAGCAGCGCGCCAAGCACCTTGGTGCGGAGCGCCTGCTGTTGCTCCAGGTCGTCCGCCAGCCGCTCCAGCACCGGGCCCAACGCGCCGCTTTGTTCGCCGGCGGCCACCACGGCGCGGTAGACCTCGTCGAACTCACGCGGCGCGGTGGCCAGCGCGCGGCCGAAGGAACTGCCGGCGTTGACTTCGCTCTTCAGGTGCGCCACGAGTTCG
>JAYVBO010000496.1:0-6522 GCA_043750435.1 Betaproteobacteria bacterium
CGCCTGGGCGCCATACGCCAGCAACTGGCCGAACTCGACTGGCCCAGCGCGCCGGTCTTCGTCGTCAACGGCCTCAAGCGTGAAGAGCTGGTGGCGGCCAATTCGGCCTGCCTGCACGAGTTGTATTTCGACGCGCTGGGTGGCGACGGCGTGCTGCCGTCCAACGGCTTTTCGGTGGCACTGACGCGCGACTTCGGATCTGTCGAGCGCTGGCGCGCCGAGTTCACCGCAATGGCCAAGGCCATGGGCGGCGGTTCAGGCTGGGCGGTGCTGGCTTGGTCGTCGCGCGAAGGCCGCCTGATCAACCACTGGGCGGCCGACCACACGCAACTGCTGGCTGGCGCCTCGTCTGTGCTGGCGCTGGACATGTACGAGCACGCCTACCACCTGGACTTCGGCGCCAAGGCCGGCGCCTATGTCGATGCCTTCATGCAGAACATCCGCTGGGACGCCGTCTACCGCCGATACGGCGCGGCCGTGGCCGGCGACGCGGTGGCGTTGGGTGTGGGCGTGGCCGCTTTGGCGGGCGCGACGCAGGGCGTGGTCGATGTGCGCCGCGCGGAAGACTACGCCGCGGCGCCTGACATGCTGGCCGGTGCCCGCTGGTGCGACCCGGCGCAGGTGGACAGCTGGAGCCCTGAGCTCGACGCCAAGCAGCCGGTGTTCGTCTACTGCATGAAAGGCTTGGACATCGGTCGCTCGACGGCCTTGTCGCTGCGTGCACGCGGCTTCGACGTGCGCTACCTCGCTGGCGGTATCGATGCCTGGAAAGCAGCCGGCCTGACGCTGCAAGCCCGGTCAACCACACCCGGAGCGTCATCATGAAATGGGTCACCCGTGCACGCCCGAAGATAGACCGCATCGCCTGCCCCTGGCTGATCGCGCGCTTCATCGACCCGACGCCCGAATTCCTCTACGTGCCGGGTGAGCAGGTGCTGGCTGTGGCCGCAGCTACCGGCGCCGTGCCCTACGACGTGCCGGGCGTCGAGATGACGCACGACGGCGAGCTGTGCAGCTTCGATGCCTTCCTCAAGAAACACCAGCTGGCCGATCCGGCGCTGCAGCATCTGGCCCGCATCGTGCGCGGCGCCGACACCGCGCGGCTGGACCTGGCACCTGAATCGGCCGGGCTGTATGCCATCTCGCTCGGCCTGTCGCACAACTGCCCGGACGACCACGAAATGCTGCGCCACGGCATGGTGGTGTACGACGCGCTGTATGCGTGGTGCCAGACGCAACAACCCCGGGCGCAAGCCTGAGTCGCGGCCATGCGTATCTGCACGATCACCGTAGTGGTCTTGTCGGCCGCGCTGTGCGTCAGCGGCGCCCACGCGCAAGACCGCAAGGTCGAACAAGCCATCAAGCACCGGCGGGCAGCCTTTGTGCTGATGAGCACCTATTTCAGCCGCCTGCTGCAGACCGTAGAGGGCGACCGGCCTTTCGACGCGGCACAGGTGGCCAAAGACGCCAAGCTGGTGGACGAACTCAGCCGCCTGCCGTGGGAAGGCTTCGTGCCCGGGTCCGAACACGGCGACACCAAAGCCAAAGAAGACATCTGGCTGGACGAAGATCATTTCAAACGCCTGGCGGCTGATTTGCAAACCCGCACGGCGACGCTCAGCAAGGCCGCTGCCACGGGCCAAATGGCGCCGCTCAAATCGGCCTTTGAGTCGACCCGAAATGCGTGCAACGATTGCCACAAAGCCTTTCGCAAGAAGTAGCCGCAGCCGGAGCCCCACCGTGAACCTGACCATCGTCACCACCCCTATCGCCGGCATGAAACCCGGCACCAGCGGCCTGCGCAAGAAGGTGGCCGAATTCGCGGCCGGCGCCTACCTGCCGAACTTCGTGCAGGCGGTTTTCGACGCCGTGCGGCCCGATGCCGCCGACTTTGCCGGGCTGACTTTGGTGCTCGGTGGCGACGGCCGCTACTTCAACCTGCCCGCCATACAAACCGTCATCCGCATGGCCGCCGCCAACGGCTTTGCGCGGGTGCTGGTGGGCCAGGGCGGCATCCTGTCCACACCGGCGGCCAGTTGCGTCATCCGCCAGCATCAGGCTTTTGGCGGCTTGATCCTGTCAGCCAGCCACAACCCGGGCGGCCCCGATGGTGACTTCGGCATCAAGTTCAACGGCGCCAATGGCGGGCCGGCGCCCGAGAAAGTCACCGACGCCATCTACGCCTGCACGCTGAAGATCAGCGCCTACCGCAGCACCGACACGCCCGATGTGGACCTGGACCGCATCGGCACGCAGCGGGTGGGAGACATGCTTGTCGAGGTCATCGACCCGGTGGCCGACTACCTGGCGTTGATGCGCAAGCTTTTCGACTTCGACGCGCTGAAGCGCCTCTTCGCCTCGGGCTTCACGCTGGCCTTTGACGCCATGCACGCCGTGACCGGGCCCTATGCCCACGCCATCTTCGAACGCGAACTGGGCGCAGCGCCCGGCACCGTGCGCCACGGCACGCCGCTGCTCGACTTCGGCGGCCACCACCCCGACCCCAACCTGGTCCACGCCAAAGACTTGTACGACTTGATGATGTCGCCGCAGGCGCCCGACCTGGGCGCAGCTTCCGACGGCGACGGCGACCGCAACCTCATCATCGGCCGCGGCCTCTTCGTGGCGCCCTCGGATTCACTGGCCATGCTGGCTGCCAACGCCCACCTGGCGCCGGCCTACGCCAGCGGCATCAAAGGCATTGCGCGCTCCATGCCCACCAGCGGCGCCGCCGACCGCGTGGCGCAGGCGCTGGGCGTGCCCTGCTTTGAGACGCCCACCGGCTGGAAGTTCTTCGGCAACCTGCTGGACGCCGGCCAGGTGACGATCTGCGGCGAAGAAAGTGCCGGCACCGGCAGCGACCACGTGCGCGAGAAAGACGGCGTCTGGGCGGTGCTGCTGTGGCTGAACATCCTGGCCGTGCGCCAGCAAAGCGTGCAACAAATCGCCCACGAGCACTGGGCCCGCTACGGCCGCAACTACTACACGCGGCACGACTACGAAGAAGTCGACAGCGCAGCAGCGGCGGGCCTGATGCAGGCCGTGCAGACGCAGCTGCCGGCGCTGGCCGGCGGCCTGCTGGAAGGCCGCGCGGTGGCCACGGCCGACGACTTCAGCTACCTCGACCCCGTCGACGGCAGCCTGTCCGAACACCAGGGCCTGCGCATCGTCTTCGCCGACGGCTCGCGCATCGTCTACCGGCTGTCAGGCACCGGTACTTCGGGCGCCACGCTGCGCGTCTACATCGAACGTTTTGAAGGCGACCCCACCCGCCTCGGCCAGGAAACCCAGGCCGCCCTGGCCGACTTGATTGCCCTGGCTGACCGCCTGGCCGGCATCCGGCAGCGCACGGGCCGCAACGTGCCCAGCGTCATCACCTGAACGGCGGCGGCCGGGCGCATTGGTGCGACTTGGCGTCAGGGATGCACCCGATCGCTGGGCAGGCGCTGGTTCCCAGAATCACCGTACCGACACACGCCCAAAAGAAAGGCCGCGCATGGCACATCAACTGCAATCCGCCTGCTTCTGTGGGCCCGACACGCAGCGCCGTGGCCTGCTCACGGGCCTGCTGGCACTGGGCGCGGCTGCATCCTTGCCGGGCTGCGCCCTGCCGGCGGCATCTGCGCCTGCAGCCATGGCGGCGGCGCTGCCGACGCGCATCGACACCCACCACCACTTCTTTTCGCCCAGCTATGTGGCTGAGCTGGACAAGGCCGGCCAGGCGCCACCCATCGTCAAGAACTGGACGCTGAACAAGACACTGGACGACATGGCCAAGGCAGGGGTAGCCACCGCCATGCTCAGCGTGACCACGCCGCAGGCCAGCTTCACCGACGCCGCCAGCGCGCGCCGCCTGGCGCGTGAAAGCAATGAATACGCGGCCCGCCTGGCGCAAGACCACCAGGGGAAGTTCGGCAGCTTTGCGATGCTGCCGATGCACGACTCCGACAGCGCGCTGCGCGAACTGGCCTACGCACTGGACACGCTGAAGGCCGACGGCATCGGCCTGCTGACGAGCTACGGTGACAAATGGCTGGGTCACCCGCAATTCGCGCCCGTGATGGACGAATTGAACCGCCGCAAGGCCATCCTTTACACCCACCCCACGGCGGCCAATTGCTGCCGCAATGTGCTGACCGACGTGCCGCCCACCGTCATCGAATTCGGCACCGACACGACGCGGACCATCACCGACATCGTCTTCAGCGGCACGGCCGCGCGCTGCCCCGATGTGAAGTTCATCTTCTCGCACGCCGGCGGCACCCTGCCCTTCCTGACCGAGCGCTTGTTGAAGTTGCCCGTGCAGGACCCCAAGCTGCTGGCCCGCGTGCCGCGCGGCGTGCTTTTCGAACTTCAACGCTTCCACTACGACACGGCCTGGTCGGCCCACCCCGGTGCGCTGGCCTCGCTGATGAAGCTGGTGAACGTGTCGCAGGTGCTGTTCGGCAGCGATTACCCCTACCGCACGGGCGAGGACCACGTGAAAGGCCTTATCGCCTATGGCTACAGCGACGCCGACCTCCGCGCCATCGGCCGCGACAACGCCGTGCGACTGATGCCTCACTGGCAGACCTGAAGCCGACGCAAGGCATCATCGCGGGTGACGCCCGAAATCCAGGCCGCCGGCAAGCCCGCCGCGCGCGCCGCCGCAGGAGATGCCCTTGTCCTTGAAAGTCGCTTTGGTTGGCTCGCGCTTCTTCGCTGCCAGCGTGTTCGAGACGCTGCGCCATGAGCCCGGCGTGAGCATCGTTGCGGTGGTCGCCCCGGCGGCCGACGACCGCCTGGCGCTGGCCGCTCGCGCGGCGGGTGTCGAGTGGGTGCATGTGCTGGAAAACCCCAAGCTCGTGCCCGGTGATGCCCTGCCGGATGTGGACCTGGTCATCGCCGCCCACACCCACGCCCGCGTCAGTAACGAAGCCCTGGCTCACGCGCGGCTGGGCGGCGTGGGCTACCACCCCTCACTGCTGCCTCGGCACCGCGGCATCGCGGCGGTGGAATGGACGGTGCTGCAGGGCGACGCCATCGCCGGTGGCTCGGTCTACCACCTGGCCGACGGCTGGGACGCAGGCGCCGTGGCCATGCAGGACTGGTGCTTCGTGGGCCGTGGTGAAACCGCCCGCGAACTGTGGGAACGCGCGCTGGCGCCGCTGGGCCTGAAGCTGCTGGCGCAGGTGGTGCGCCACGCCCGCGACCACGGCAACCTGCCCGCCAACACCCAAGACCCCCGTTTCGCCACCCGCGCGCCCATGCTGCGCCGCACCGTCAAGCTCGACGACGACCCAACCCCCGCCCTGGCCGACCTGGTGGTCACCGTGATGGGCCCGGACCGCCCCGGCATCGTGGCCCGCCTGGCCGACGTGGCCCACCGCCACGGCGCCAACTGGGCGGCCAGCCGCCTGTCACGCCTGGCCGGCGAATTTGCCGGCACCGTGCACCTGGAAGTGCCGCCCGACCGCGCCGACGCCGTGGCCGCCGCGCTGCGCGAACTGGAAACCGCTGGCCTGCAGATCGCCATTGCCCAAAGCGCGGCTGGCAGCCCGGCCGCCGGCTGGCGCGGTGTCACGCTGGAACTGGTGGGCGCCGACCGCGCCGGCATCGTCAGCCAACTGACCCGCCGACTGGCCGAGCGCGGCGTCAGCATCGAACACCTGCACACCGAAAAGCTGGGCACCGCCGATGGCAGCGTCCGCTTCAAGGTCAACGCCCACCTGCTGGTGCCGCAAGCGCTGGGCAATGACACGATGCGCGCCGACCTGGAAGGGCTGGCCAGCGAAATGATGTTGGACATCGCCCTGGGCGATCGGACACTGGAGTAAACATGGAACGTCGATCTTTTCTGAATCTTGGCAGCCTGGCCTTGGGCGGCGTGCTGGTCCCCGTGTGCGGGCGTGCAGTGGCGGCTGAGGAACTGCTCATCCCAATGGCCGTGAAGCTTAAGAAGATGCTGGCCGACACCGCGATGACGGCCGCCACCAGCGCCGGCGCCAGCTATTGCGACGTGCGCATCGGCCGCTACCTGAACCAGTTCATCACCACGCGCGACCTCAATGTCGAAAACGTGGTGAACACCGAATCGGCCGGCGTCGGCGTGCGCGTGCTGGCTGGCGGGGCCTACGGTTTTGCGGCCACCAACGACATGTCACCCGACGGCGTGGCCGGCGCCGCCCGCCAGGCGGTGGCCATCGCCAAGGCCAATGCCAAGCTGCAGGGCGAGCCGGTACGCCTGGCGCCGGTGAAGGGCGTGGGTGAGGTCAGTTGGGCCACGCCGGTGAAGAAGGACTGGCGCAAAGTGGCCATCAAGGAAAAGGCCGACTTGCTGATTGCCGCCAACAAGGCAGGCTTCGACGCCGGTGCCAACTTCATGCGCTCCGTGCTGTTCCAGGTCAACCAGCAGAAGTACTTCGCGTCCACCGACGGCTCCTACATCGACCAGGACATCCACCGCATCTGGATGCCCATCACCGCCACGGCGGTGGACAAGGCGTCGAACAAATTTCGCTCGCGCGACGGCCTGTCCACCCC
>JAYVBO010000497.1:0-6519 GCA_043750435.1 Betaproteobacteria bacterium
CGACTCCATCGCCCAGAAGGGCGCCGGCTGCTCGCGCACCGCCTGCACCCAGGGCCGCGCGGTGGCCAGCACGGCCGGCCAGTCGAGCCGGCCTTGCAAGGCGGCCAGCGCCTGGGCCACGACGTCGGCCTCGGCGCGATAGGGGAAAGGCAAGCGGGCTGCGTTCATGCGGACTCCAAGGCCAACAGCGGGGACACCGACGGTGCGCGCAGCTTAGGCGGGCTGCGGCCGAAGCGGATGCGGAAATAGCCGGCCATGGCCGTGCCGGACCGCGTGAAGCGCTTGCACCGCGACGGCTACATCCTGGGCTACGAGGCCAAGCTCAACCCGGCCAAGCTGGGCGCCGGGCTGCTGGTCTTTGTTGAAATCCTGCTCGACCGCACCGTGCACGACGTGATGGACACCTTCAAGGCCGCGGTGCAGGTGCGCCCCGAGATCCTGGAAGCCCATCTGGTGGCCGGTGGTTTTGACTACCTGCTGAAAACGCGGGTGGCCGACATGGCGGCCTACCGGCAGTTCATCGGCAGCGTGATCTGGACCCTGCCCGGGGTGCGCGAAACGCGCACCTACGCGGTGATGGAAGAGGTGAAGAGCACCTCATTGCTGCCGGTGTAAGGGCTAGTGCCGCACACCACCGGTGTCGTGCAACCAGGCGCTGGCCTGTGCGGCCGACAGCGGCGTGGCCAGGTGAAAGCCCTGGCCGTAGGCGCAGCCCAATTGGCGCAACTGGTCCATCTGTTCGGCGGTTTCTATGCCTTCGGCCACCACCGCCTTGTGCAGGGTGCTGCCCAGTTGAATGATGGCGCTGACCACCGCCGTGTCGGCCGAGTCGTGGCGCAGCTGGCTGACAAAACTGCGGTCGATCTTCAGGCTGTCGATGGGCAGTTTCGACAAATGGGCCAGGCTGGAATAGCCGGTGCCGAAGTCGTCCACCGCCAGCTTCACGCCCAAAGCGCGCAGCGCGGTCAGCGCGCCCAGGGCGGCCTCGATGTGCGACATCAGGATGTTCTCGGTCAACTCCAGCGTCAGGTCTTGCGGACGCAGGCCCGACACCGTCAGGGCGCGGCTGACGCGCGCCACCAGCGCCGGGTTGCCCAGATCGTGGGCTGAAATATTGACCGCCAGGCCCAGGTGCGCATGGGCGCGGTCGGCCAGTTGCCACTGCCGCACCTGCTGGCAGGCCTGCAGCAGCACGAAGTCGCTCAAGGCCAGCATCAGGCCGCTGTCTTCGGCCACATGCAGGAAGGATGCGGGCAGCAAACGTCCATCTTGCGGGTGCTCCCAGCGCACCAGGGCTTCGAAACTGCTCAGCGCGCCGGCTTCAGCCGCGCCCGCAGCGCCCAGCGCAAACACCGGCTGGTATTCCACGCGCAACTCGCCGCGCTCGATGGCGCGGCGCAGATCGCCTTCCAGGCGCAGCCTCTCGGTCACCGCAGCGTGCAGGCTGGCGTCGAAGACGGCGTAGCGTGCCTTGCCGGCAGCCTTGGCCTTGTACATCGCGATGTCGGCGTCGCGCAGCACGGCCTCGGCGCCGGTGTAGCCCTGGCTGCTGAAGGTGATGCCGATGCTGGCGCTGGCGATCAGCTCGACATCGCCCAGCAAGAAGGGCTGCTTCAGCGCTTCCAGCAGGCGGTCGGCCAGCACCAGGGCGTCGCGTTCGTCGGCGATGTGGTCCAGCAGAACGGCGAATTCGTCGCCACCCAAGCGGGCCACGGTGTCGCCGGGGCGCAGCCGTTCCTGCACGCGGCGCGCCACCTGCTGCAGCAGGGCGTCGCCCACGCTGTGGCCCAGGCTGTCATTGACGATCTTGAAGCGATCGAAGTCCAGGAACATCACGGCCCACTGCCGCGCGGCGTGGCTCTGCTGGCGGGCCACCACGCCGACCAGGCATTCGACGAAACGGCGCCGGTTGGGCAGGCCGGTCAGGCTGTCGTGGAAGGCCATGTGCTGCAGGCCGGCCTCGGCACGGCGCCGTGCGCTCACGTCCTGGGCCTGCAAGATCAGGCTGGCGGTGGCGGCGCCGGGCTCGGTGAAGTAGCCGCAATGCAGCGCCACCCACACCGTGCCGCCGTCCGCGTGGTGGCAGCGCAGTTCCAGTGCAAAGCCCTCGAAGCTCGCGTCGCGCGTGCCCGCCAGCTGCAGGTCCAGCGCGGCGCGGTCGTCGACCAGCACGCAGTCCTGGACCCGGCTTTGCTGCAGTTCGGCGTCGCTACGGCCCAGCAGGCGGGCCAGCGCCCCGTTGACCTGCAGGATCCGGCCGTCCAGGTCGAGCAGGGCCATGCCGATGGAGGCGTGCGTAAAGGCGCTGTGGAAGCGGTGCTCGCTGGCCTGCAGTTCCTGTAGATGGCGCGCGGTGGACTCGGTGGCACGCAGCATCAGCACGGCTTCGCGCGCGGTGGCGCTGTCGCTGGCGTCGCGCAGGGCTTCGTGCACTTCCTGCTGGCGGAAATAGAAATGCAGGGTCACCAGCAACATGGCCAGCAGCGGCACCATCACCCACAGCACGCCGCTGCCTTGCTGGCGGTAGGTGACGTAGAGCAGCGTGGCCAGCGCCGCACTGCCGGCGTAGGCCATGCCCACCCAGCGCAGCGCCACCGTGGCGGCCACCGGGCGGAACAGCGCTTCACCGCGTTTGAGCCGCTGCACCCCCGTCAGCAGCACGGCGTTGATGACGAAATACAGCCCCGCGAAAGCCATCATCGCGGCGGCCACGCCAGCGGCATTGGCGACACCGGCGCCGTCCAGCCGCGCCAGCGCCCACTGCAGCAGCGAGCCCGAAGTCCAGATCGACAGGCCGGTGATGGCCGGGGTGACCAGCCGGCTGGTCCAGCGCTTGGAGGTGCGAAAGGCGCCCAGCCCGGTTTCACCCGCCGCCACGAGGGCCGCCGCCGCCGGGCCGATCATCAGCAGCACCAGAAAGATGAAAGCTTCGCCGACCGCGAAGGATTGTTTGGCGCCCGGCACGCGCACCGGGAACAGGCCTGAGCCCACCGCCAGGGCCAGGCCGACGGCCATCTGCAGCGCCACCGACCAGGGCTGGCGCAGCACCCACAGCGCGCAGCCGGCCAGCACGCTGCCGCCCAGGCCCACCATCAGCCACCAGAAGACGGTGGCCTTGGGCGTGTAGTCGGGCATCAGGGCGGCATTCAGCCGCTGCCACCAGGCCGGCGGCCGGACGTCCTGTGGCGGCATGACGCTCACGGCGTTAGGTAGGGTTTATCGGACAAGTGTGTGGCCTGGTTGCGCCACAACTTCCGATGTTGCCAGCGCAGGCCAGGCCTCAGGCGCCTGCGATCGGGGGGGGGCCAGGCACACACCGAGGTGGCGTTCCGCCAAAGCCGCCGGCAACGGCCGCGCCAGCAAGAAGCCCTGGCCGTAGCGGCAACCCATCTCGCGCAGCTGTTCAAGCTGCGCGGCGGTCTCGATGCCTTCGGCCACCACCGTCTTGCCCAGTGAGCTGCCCAGCAGCACGATGCTGCGCACCACGGCGGCTTCCTTGGTGCCGGCATCCAGCCGGTTGACGAAGCTGCGGTCGACCTTCAGGCAGTCGATGGGCAGGGTGGACAGGTGCGACAGGCTGGAATAGCCGGTGCCGAAATCGTCGATGGCCAGCGACACGCCCAGGCGCTGCAGCTCACCCAGCATCGGCAGCGCACCTTCCAGCCGCGACATCAGGATGTCTTCGGTCAACTCCAGGCACAGGTGCTGGGGCTGCAAACCGCTTTCGACGATGGCGCGGGTGACGCGCGCCACGAAGGCGGCGTGGGCAATGTCATGGCCCGAGACGTTGACGTTCATCGTCAAGCCGGCATAGGCCGGATCCAGCTGATGCCACTCGCGCAACTGGCGACAGGCGCAGTGCAGGACGAAGTCGGTCAGGCGCAGCATCAGGCCGGCTTCTTCGGCGATGGGCAGGAAAGAAGCCGGGCTCAGCGCGCCATCGGTCGGGTGCTGCCAGCGCACCAGCGCCTCAAAGCCGGCCACCCGGCCACTGACCAGTTCGCAGACCGGCTGGTAGGCCACGGTCAGGCGGCCTTCGTCGATGGCGCGGCGCAAATCGCCTTCCAGGCGCAGGCGGTCGGCCACTTCGGTGTGCAGGCTGGCATCGAACAGGGCGTAGCGCGCCTTGCCGGCGCCCTTGGCCTTGTACATGGCGGTGTCGGCGTCGCGCAGCACGTCTTCGGGGTTGGTGTAGCCCAAGGCGCTGAAGGTGATGCCGATGCTGGCGCTGGTCATCAGTTCGGTGTCGGCCACCAGAAAAGGCCGGCGCAAGGCTTCCATCAGGCGGTCGGCCAGGTTCACCGCCGAGCGTTCGTGTTCCAGCTGGCGCACCAGCACCGCGAATTCGTCGCCGCCCAGGCGAGCCACCACGTCTTGCGGGCGCAGGCATTCGCGGATGCGGTGCGACACCTGCACCAGAAATTCATCGCCCGCGCTGTGGCCCAGGCTGTCGTTGATGAGCTTGAAGCGGTCGAAGTCCAGAAACATCACGGCGTAGGACTGCGTCGGGTCGGCCACCGCGCCGTCCACCGCCTGGCTCAGCATTTCGTGGAAGCGGCGGCGGTTGGGCAGGCCGGTCAGCGCGTCATGGAAAGCAATGTGGTGCAGGCCGGCCTCGGCCTTGCGCCGGGCGGTGATGTCTTGGACCTGCAGGATCAGGCAGGGCGAACTGGCGCCGGGCTCGGAGAAGAAACTGCAGTGCGCGGCCACCCATACCGGTTCGCCGCTGCTGTGGCGGCAGCGCAGTTCCAGCGCGAAGCCTTCGAATTCGTGGCCATCGACCAGGCCCAGCTGCAGCTCCAGCGCAGCGCGGTCTTCGTCCACCACCAGGGCCTGGAAACACTGCTGCACCAACTCGTCGCCACTGCGGCCCACCAGCGTGCGCAGGGCCGGGTTGGCCTGCAGGATGCGGCCCTCGAAACTGAGCAGCGCCATGCCGATGGAAGCGTGCGTGAAGGCGCTGTGGAAGCGGCGTTCACTGGCTTCCAGTTCGTGCACATGGCGCAGCGCCAGTTCCCGTTCGCGGTCGGCGGCTTCGGCGCCCGCCAGGCGCACCGCCTCGTCGGCTTCTTGCTGGCGGAAGAAGTAGTGCAGCGTGGCCAGCATCATGGCCAGCAGCGGCACCATGCCCATCAACACACCCACGCCCGACTGCCGGTAGGTCAGCGTCAACAGGGCCGCCACCACCGCACTGCCGGCATAGACGATGCCGACCCAGCCGAAGTGCCCAAACAGGTCCGACCACTGCAGGCGCTCGTTGCGCTTCAGGCGCGGCACGGCCGTGACCAGCAGCGTGTTCAGCACGAAATAGCCCATGGCGAAGGCCATGGTGGCGACGATCAGGGCGCCGGCATTCGAACCCGTGCGCTCCAGCAGCAGGTGCAGCAGCGAGCCGGCGACGTACATGGCCAGCGCCGACATGGCCGGGCTGGCAATGCGGCTGCTCCAGCGCTTGGACGTGCGGAAGGCCCCCACGCCGGCCTCGCTGGCCGCCGCCAGCGCCGCGGCCTCGGGGCCGTGCACCAGCAGCATCAGAAAGATGAAGATTTCGCCGGCCGCGAAGGAATTCTTGGAACGCGGCACCCGCACCGGGAAGATGCCGGCCAGCATGGTGACAGCCACGCCCACCGCAATCTGCAGCGCCACCATGGGGGGCTGCGCGGCCAGGCACGCCAGCGACCACAGCAGCACCGAAGCACCCACCAGCACCACGCTCCACCAGTAGGCGGTGGCCCTGGCGTTGTAGTCGGGCAGCAGGCCAATTTGCATGGCGCCCCACCAGGTGGTTTTCGGTTTGCTGGCGGCGTCGCCGGCGGTGGGGTTCATGTGTGTCGCGTCCCTACAGTGTTCTGGTGTGTAGGGATGTCATCGGCAGATCAGGCCCGCCCTTGAACACCGAATCCGTGTATTGAAGCGCATGAAAGCGACGCCGGCCTCAGGGCTCGCCGGCGACGGAGCCTTCGCTGAGGATCAGCCCCTCGCTGAGGATCAGGCCTTCGCTGAGGATCAGGCCTTCGCTGAGGATCAGCCCTTCGCTGAGGATCAGCCCCTCGCTGAGGATCAGCCCCTCGCTGAGGATCAGCCCTTCACTGAGGATCAGGCCGGTACCCAGCACCAGGCCACTGCCGCTGCCCAGCCATCCCGACAGGGTGGCCGTCGGGATGAAAACACCGGTCTTGCCGGTCTTGGAACTGACCCCCGCCAACGCGTTGCCGCTGATCACGCCCGCAGTGAGCAGCGTCTGGTTGGGGGCCGCGACGTCGGTGAACGACTTGACGTAAGTGTTGGCGGTGACGCCGCTGCCCGACCAGTACACCGCGTCGCGCTTGCGCGCCACGCCGTTGGCCCAGGTGATGCGCGGGTCCCAGATCGGCTGGTACTTGGTGAACAGCGCGTTGCCGCCGACCACGTAGTTGCCACCGGCGACCGCCATGCGCGACCAGTTGAAGCTGGTGCCGTTGATGGTCGACGAGGCCGTCGGCATGGTCTTGCCCGACGCCAGCATCGTGCCGCCGGCCG
>JAYVBO010000498.1:0-2792 GCA_043750435.1 Betaproteobacteria bacterium
CTGTGCCACAGCGACCTCCACCTGCAAGACGGCTACTTCGATCTGGGCAACGGCAACAAGCTGGATCTGAGCCGTGGCATCGTGCCGCCGCTTGTGCTGGGCCATGAAATTGCCGGCACGGTCGTCGCTGTCGGGCCCGACGCCCAAGATATTGCCGTCGGCGACCGTCGAGTGGTGTTCCCGTGGATCGGCTGCAAGGCCTGCGGCCCTTGCACAGCCGGGCACGAGGAGTTGTGCGTGGCACCGCGGGCCTTGGGCCTGAACCGTGATGGTGGCTTTGCCGACCATGTGCTGGTGCCGAATCCGCGCTACCTGTTTGCCTATGGCCCGCTGCCCGAAGCCGAGGCCTGCACCTATGCCTGCTCGGGGCTGACGGCCTATGCCGCGTTGAAGAAGTGTGCGCCGCTCGGCGCGGGCGACACCCTGCTGGTGATCGGGGCCGGTGGCGTTGGCCTGTCGGGCGTGCGCCTGGCAGCGGCGGCACTGGGCGTCAGCCCGGTGGTGGCCGAGATCGACCACAGCAAGTGGAATCTGGCCCAGCAGGCCGGCGCTGCCAGCTGCCTGGACCCCACCGATGCCAACGCCGTCAAGGCTTTCATGAAGGCCAGCGGCGGCGCGGCGGCGGTCATCGACTTCGTTGGCAGCGCGGCCACCTTTGCCTTCGGTCTGTCTGCCCTGCGCAAAGGCGGCAAGCTGGTCTGCGTGGGCCTGTTCGGCGGCGTGGCGTCGGTGGCACCCGCCATGCTGCCACTGCGCGCGGTCACGATCACCGGCTCCTACGTGGGCAGCCTCGCCGAGATGGGCGAAATGATGGCCTTGGCGCGCCAGGGCATGCTGCCAGCGATGGCGGTGGCGACCCGTCCGCTGGCAGAAGTCAATGCGGCCCTTTCCGAGCTGCGCAGCGGCGCGATCCGCGGCCGCGCTGTTCTGCAGCCCTGAGCCACGCTGGTTCAGCGCGGCGCCGTGGCGCCCGTCAACAGCGCCACGGCGGCCAGGGTGGTCTGCGCCGCGTTCAGGCCCAGCAGAAAGTCTTTGTCCGAGTAAGCCGCGTACAGGTCGGTGGGCTGGTGCCAGTGCGGGTTCCAGCCGGCGCCTATCTGCATGCCGCGCTCGTTCTCGCGCAGCGAAATCGCGGGCACTTCGTTCATGAACGGCGTCGAGTCGGTGTTGGTCATGTGGAAGCCGACGGCGGCCGGGTAATGGGTGGCGTAGCGGTCGTTGGCGGCGCGGAAGGCCCAGGCCAGTTTGGCTGCCGCATCGGCGAACTTGGCCGTGGACTGGTATTCGATGTTCACGTCGGCTTCGGCGCGTTGGTCCTTGGGCGGCGCGAAAACCGGCTGGCCTTGGGCATTGAGCACGGGCTGGCCCTTGGCGTCCAACTGGGCCACCGGCATGCCGTGGTCGAACAACATCATGTCGTGCTGGATCATGCCCAACCACTTCGGCTCGGGGTACAGACCCGACCCTGGCGGTGATTCGATGCCCTGCAGTCCCTTGCGCTGCGCCACGTAGGCACTGGCGCCCTGCAGACCGGTCTCTTCGTTGTTCCACAACACGAAACGGATAGACCGCTCGGTGCTGACACCCGGCAAGCTGAAGATGCGCGCCAGCTCCATCACCAGCGCCGTGCCCGAGCCGTCGTCATTGGCCGCTTCGCCGAAACCAATGCCGTCCATGTGGGCGCCGACGATGTACATCTCGTTCGGCCGGGTGCTGCCGACCTTGGTGCAATAGACGTTCTCGCGCGGTGATGTGCCTTCAGGCGTGGGCTCAGCATTGAGGGCGCGCAGGCGTTCGTCAGGCTGGGCCAGCGGGTCGGTGTTGACGCCGGTGCGGCCGCGCTGGCCAAACAGCGTGCTGCCGCCCTGCCCGGCCGGGCCGCCCGCGCGTGCGGCCTGCGCTGCGGCCGGCGTGCGTTTCACCGGTTCGGTGTACAGGTACTGCAGGCGTTCGGTGTTCGTGCAACCGTAGGACTTGAGCCGGGCCTCGATCCAGTCCAGCGCCTTGCGGTTGCGTTCGGTGCCCTGCCGGCGGTCGCCGAACGCGGTCAAGCCTTTGATGGTGGCCTTGTACCTTTCCAGGTCGAGCCGACCGACCAGGCTGGCCACCGGGTCCGCAGGCGCGGCCGGCAGGGCTTGGGCAAAGGCCAGAGGCGCCGCGCAAGCCAGCACGGCCAGCACGGTCAGCTGCGGTGTCCAGGAGCTGGTACGAAATGGGTGCATGGTCATGGCATGGAAAGCCTGCAAGCAGGCGTTGGTCGGGTGTCTGGCGAGCATAAGAGATGCCGGCGTCAGCGGGCCCTGGCGCAGGCGCCGTGCTGGCTTGGGTGCGCTCGCGAACAGACCCGCAAACGGCGACAGCCTACAAACGGCGCGTGACGTCATTGCCGCGCCATGCCCCACTTCCAAAGGACAAGACCATGATTTCGAACCGCCGCTCGTTTCACCAAAGCGCCCTGATCGCCGCTTCGGCGCTGATGCTGGCCGGCCTGGGCGGCACCGCCGCCGCTGCCGATGCCGGCAACCTGGACAAGGACTCGGCGCAGGCCCTGCAGACCCTGTACAAGGCCCGCCCGGTGGCCGAGACTATCAGCAAGAATGCCAAGGCCATCCTGGTCTTTCCGAAGGTGGTGAAGGCCGGTCTGGTGTTCGGCGGCAGCTACGGCGAAGGCGTGCTGATGAAGGGCGCCAAGGTCACCGAATACTTCAACACCGTGTCGGCGTCCTGGGGCTGGCAGGCGGGCGCCGAGTCTTATGCCTACGTCGTCTTCCTGATGAGCGACAAGGCCGTGC
>JAYVBO010000499.1:0-2783 GCA_043750435.1 Betaproteobacteria bacterium
TTTGTGAGCGCCGTGCAGACCGCCCGCACGCTGACCCCCATCACCCGCGAATCGCTGCGCGGCACGGCGCTGTCGCCGCTGGTTGACGCCCTGCTGCTGCAGCGCGCCAACGGCAGCTGGGTGGCGCTGCTGCCGCTGCAGCCGGTGGGCGACAAGGTCGACCTGCCCGCCGTGCAGCAGGTGCTGAAGGGTGAGCCCGGCGTGCAGACGCTGGAAATCGGCGCCGAGCTGAGCCGCCTGTACGCGCGCTACCTGGGCGTGGCGCAGACCCAGGCCCTGCTGGGCGCTTTGGGCGTGGTGGCGCTGGTGGCCTTCTCGCTGCGTTCGCTGCCGCGCGTGCTGGCGGTGTGCCAGCCGCTGTTGCTGTCGGTGGTGCTGACCATGGGCACGCTGGCGGCCTTTGGCGTGCACCTGGGCATCCTGCACCTGGTGGGCCTGCTGCTGGTGGTGGCCGTGGGTTCGAACTACGCGCTGTTCTTCGACATGCTCAAGCACGACCCGCAGATGACGGCTGACGGCGCCATGGACCCCGACACCCTGGCCTCGCTGCTGCTGGCCAATGTGACCACGGTGCTGTCCTTCGGGCTGATCGCGCTGTCGGGCATACCGGCGCTGTCGGCCATCGGCCGCGTGGTGGCGCCGGGGGCGCTGCTGGCCCTGGTGCTGTCGGCGGCTTTCGCTGCGCGCGGGCCGGCTACCCGCCGCTGATGGGGCCGATGTTGACCCGCCCCGCCACAGACCCGCTGCCCGCTGCGGCCCCGCCCTGGCCGTGGCCGCTGGCCATCAGCGCCAGCGTCGGCCTGCACGCGGCGGCGGCAGCCGCGGCGGCCCTGCTGCCCGGCGCCTGGCCCTGGGCGCTGGGCGCGGTGGCGCTGGACCACGCCGCCCTCACCGCCGCCGGCCTGTGGCCGCGCAGCACGCTGCTGGGGCCCAATGTGCGGCGCCTGCCGGCGGCAGCGGCGGCGCGCGGGCAAGTGGCCATCACCATCGACGACGGCCCCGACCCCGATGTCACGCCTGCCGTGCTCGACCTGCTGGCCGCCCACCAGGCACCGGCCACTTTTTTCTGCATCGCCGAACAGGCCCGCCGCCACCCGGCGCTGCTGCGCCGCATGGCCGCTGCCGGCCACAGCGTGCAGAACCACAGCAACCACCACCGCCACCATTTTTCACTGATGGGCCCGCAGGCCATGGCGCGCGAAATTGCCGACGCGCAAGCCCTGCTGGCCGACTTGAGCGGTTGTGCGCCCATCGCCTTTCGCGCGCCGGCCGGCCTGCGCAACCCGCTGCTCGACCCGCTGCTGCACCGTTTGAACCTGCACTTGGTCAGCTGGACGCGGCGCGGCTTCGACACCCGCGACGCCGACCCCGCCCGCGTGCTGGACAGGCTCAGCCACGGCCTGACCGCTGGCGACATCTTGCTGCTGCATGACGGCAACGCCCGCCGCAGCGCGGCCGCCAGTGGGCCAGGCGCCGGCCGCGCCGTGCTGCTGGACGTGCTGCCGCCGCTGCTGCAACGCTGCAGCGCCGCCAGCCTGCAAGCGGTGACACTGGCGACCGCCCTGCCCCCAAGACTCAGCCCGCAGCCATGACCACAAGCACCCCGACCATCCCCCCGCTGGCCGTGTCGGCCATCACCCAAGTCACCGCCCTGGGCGCCGGCCAGGCCGCCGCGCTGGCCGCGTTGCAGGCCGGCCGCAGCGGCTTGAAATTGCAAGACTTCGAGACCGCCACCATCGGCACCTGGCTGGGCGTGGTGGCGGACGCTGACGCGGTGACCCTGCCGGCGGCGCTGACTGACTTCAACTGCCGCAACAACCGTGTCGCCGAACTGGGCCTGCGAACCGATGGCTTTCGCGACCAGGTGCAGCGTGCCGTGCAGCGCTATGGCGCGCACCGCGTGGGTGTCTTCCTGGGCACCAGCACCTCGGGCATTCTGGAAACCGAAATCGCCTACCGCCACCGCGACGCGGTGACGGGCGCGCTGCCCCCCGGGCTGCATTACGGGCCCACCCACAACACCTATTCGGTGGGCCGCTACGTGCGCGCGGCGCTGGGCTTGCAGGGGCCGGCCTACGTGGCGTCCACGGCCTGTTCGTCCAGCGCGAAGGTCTTCGCGGCGGCACAAAGAATGATCGCGCTGGGCCTGGTCGATGCGGCCGTGGTCGGCGGCGTGGACAGCCTGTGCATGACCACGCTCTACGGCTTCAAGGCGCTGGAACTGGTGTCCAGCGACATCTGCCGGCCCTGGGACGCCCAGCGCAGTGGCTTGTCACTGGGCGAAGGCGCCGCTTTCGCGCTGCTGGAACGCGACCCCGAACAGGTGCAAGCCTGGTTGCTGGGCGCCGGTGAAAGCAGCGACGGCCACCACATGAGCAGCCCCCACCCCGAAGGCGCCGGCGCGGCTGCCGCGATGCGCGGCGCGCTGGCGCAGGCCGGCTTGCAGGCCGCCGATGTGGACTACCTGAACCTGCACGGCACCGGCACGCCGGGCAACGACGCCGCCGAAGACCGCGCCGTGTGCGCCGTTTTCGGCAGCACGCTGCCGTGCAGCAGCACCAAGGGCTACACCGGGCACACGCTGGGCGCTGCCGGCGGGGTGGAAGCGGCCATCGCGGTGCTGGCGCTGCAGCACGGCTACATGCCAGCGGGCTTGCATGTGCAAACGCCCGACCCGGCGCTGCAATCGAACTTCCTGCTCAGCCAGCGCGACGGCGCGGTGCGCGTGGTGGCGAGCAATTCATTCGGCTTTGGCGGCAGCAATGCCTGCCTGATTTTTGGAG
>JAYVBO010000500.1:0-6451 GCA_043750435.1 Betaproteobacteria bacterium
TCGGCCTGCGCTTCGGCCTCCAGCTTCTTCCGGGCCGCTTCGGCCTTGATGGCTTTCTCGGCCTTTTCGGCTTGCGCCGCTTTTTCGCGGGCAGCTTTCTCGATGGCGATGTCGGGCTCGGGCGCCTTCACGGCCGGTGGTGGCGGGGCGGGCGCTGGTGTGGGCGCAGGCGTCGGGGCCGGTGCGGGCACCGGTCCAGGCACCGGTACAGGCGGTGGGGGCGCCGGCGTGGCCACGGCGGGCGGTGGCGGTGCGGCGGCCTCGGCCAGCGGTGCGCTTTGCGGCACGCTGGCCCACAGCTCGGCACTGACGGGCGGCGGCGGCTGGGTGCGCCAGTCGACGGCGGTGGTCAGCGCAACCAGCAGGCCCACGTGCACCACCAGCGCCAGCGCGGCGCCTGCGCCCATGCCGCCGGGTGGGCGGGGCAGCAGGGCGTCGTGCGCCAGCGCGATCGAACCGGCCGCAGCCATGGTGTTCAGTTTGCCGGGCCCTGCTTCACCGACAGACCCACGCGGCGCACGCCGGCGCGCTGCAGCGTGTCCATCACGCGCACCACGCTTTCGTAGCGCACGCTTTTGTCGGCGCTGATGACCACCGGTACGTCGGCATTGCCGGCCTGCTGCTTGCGCACGTTGGCCGCCAATTGGCTCAAGCCCACGCCCACCGCATCTTGCTGGTCCACGCGCACGCGCAGCTTCTCGTCGGTGCCCACAATGATCTCGATGACCTTGCTGGGCCGCTGCGCGCTCTTGCCCACCGAAGGCAGGTCGACCACGCCGGTGGTGATCAGCGGTGCCGTCACCATGAAGATGATCAGCAGCACCAGCATCACGTCGATGAAGGGGACCATGTTGATCTCGTTCATCGAACGGCGGCCCCGGCTGCCCCGATTGGCGACGGACGGCATCAGCGCTGCCCCTGGCCCGCGATGACCGTGTTGGTGCCGCTCTGGCTGGCGTTGCGTTGCAGGATGTTGCTGAACTCTTCGATGAAGGTTTCCAACTGGATGGCGATGCGGTCGATGTCGCGCGCAAAGCGGTTGTAGGCCACCACGGCGGGGATGGCCGCGAACAGCCCGATGGCTGTGGCCACCAGGGCCTCGGCGATGCCCGGCGCCACGGTGGCCAACGTCACCTGGGTCATATTCCCCAGGCCGACGAAGGCATGCATGATCCCCCACACCGTGCCGAACAGGCCCACATAGGGGCTGACCGAACCGACGCTGGCCAGGAAGCTGAGGTTGCTTTCGATGACGTCCAGTTCACGCTGGAAACTGGCCCGCATCGCACGCCGCGCGCCGTCGAGTTGCGCGCCTGAATCCAGCCGCTTTTCGCGCAGCTTCAGGAATTCGCGCATGCCGCTGGCGAAGATGCGTTCCAGCGGCGCGGTTTCGCTTTTCTGGCCGACCGCGGTGTTCAGCTCCGTCAGGCTGCGGCCCGACCAGAATTCGCGTTCGAATTCGTCGTTGCTGGCGCGCACCTTGCGCAGGCCGAAGACCTTGCCGAAGATCACCGTCCAACTGGTGAAGGAGGTGAGGGCCAGGCCGGCCATCACGATTTGCACGACGAGGCTGGCTTGCAGCACCAGAGCGGTGATCGAGAGGTCTTGGTTCATGTCAAGGTGGATGTCACTTCGATCGGAATGCGGCGGGGGCGGAAGTTCACATCGTCTACGCAGCCGATGCGGATTTCGCCTTCGGCCAGCAAGGTGTCGCCGCGCCAGGCGGCCTGCCTGATCTTCATCGACGCGGTGCCGCGTTCGTGCAGCAGCACGGTAACGCTCAGCTCGTCGTCCAGCCGCGCCGGCGCGCGGTAGCGGACACGGGTGTCGGTCACGACGAACATCGCGCCGGTGGCCTCGCGCAGCGCCTGCTGGCCCACGCCCAGGTGGCGCAGCCATTCGGTGCGCGCACGCTCGAAGAACTTCAGGTAGTTGGCGTAGAAAACCACGCCGCCAGCGTCGGTGTCTTCCCAGTACACGCGCACGGTGTGGCGGAAGGGAAGAGCTGTGGGGTTCGGGGGGGCTGCGGACATCGGCTGCCGCAATTATGCGATCCGCCGCGCCCTGCCCAGCCTTCAGGCCGGGCGGGCCGGTGTCACGGTGCGACGGGTGGGCCCAGCCGGGCCGGTGCGGCCGGCGTTTCGCCGCGCCGTTCGGGTTCACGGTCTTTGTCGAGGTCGCGCAGCGGCCCCCACAGGGCCAGTGCGGTGCCCGCGCACAGCAGCAGCACCAGCGCGCCGGCGCCCAGCCAGGTGCGCAGCGTTGGCCGCGCGCGCCGCCGCCGGCGTTGGCCGGGGGCACGCTGGCGCGGCCGTGCCGATTCCAGCACCTGCGGCTCGGCCGCGTTGTGGCGTTCCAGCCAGCGGCGCAGTTCAAAGGCCATTTCCACCGCGGTGGAATAGCGCTGCAGCGGGTCGCGTGCCATGGCTTTGGCCGCGATGTTGGACAGTGTGCGCGACACGCCGTCGCGCACGTCGCAGGCCGGCGCCGGGTTGTTGTGCGCCACCGCGTGGGTGATCTGTTCCAGGCTGTCGCCGGTGTAGGCCTTGCGCAGGGTCAGCAGTTCGTACAGCACGACGCCCAAGGCGTGGATGTCGGTGCGGGCGTCCACGCGGCCGCCCTGCAGTTGTTCAGGCGCCAGGTAGTGCGGCGTGCCGGCCGCCGGGTTGTCGGGCGCCGCCGGGTTGGCAAAAGCGTGTGCGCCGTTGGCCACCCGCGCGATGCAGAAGTCCAGCACCTTGGGCTGGTCGCGCCGGTTGATGAAGATGTTGGCCGGCTTGATGTCGCCATGCACCACCCCGCCGGCGTGGGCGTAAGCCAGTGCGTCGGCCACGCGGCGCGTCAGCAGGGCCACCTGGGCCTGCGACGGCCGCCAGCCTTCGGCCAGGCGCTGGCGCAAGTCGCAGCCGCGCAGGCGTTCCATGGCGATGTAGACGCCGTGCGCCGACAGGCCGGCGTCGTAGACGGTGACGATGTGCGGGTGCGACAGCCCGGCGGCGGCGCGCGCCTCGTTCAGGAACATGGCGTCCAGCGCCACGCGGGCGGGCGTGCCGACGGCCAGTTGCAGCGTCTTCACGGCCACGGTGCGCGACAGCAGCGGGTCCCAGGCCTCGTGCACCTGGCCCAGCCCGCCACGGCCCAGCAGGCCCTTCAGCGCATAGCGGCCGATGTGCTGGGTGGTGGGGCTGTCGGCCACCTCCAGTTCGGCCGACGGCGCGGGCAGGGTGTCGGCGCCCAGGTCGGTGTTCACCTCGACCGGCCGGCTGTCCAGCTGCGAGCTGCGCAAGTCAGTCGCCAGCGGTGCCGTATCCACGGGCGCAGGGCGCGACAGCTCGGTCTCCGCGAACTGGGTCATGGCCGATTCACTGCGGCCGCGTCGTTGAAATAGGTGGTACGCCACGGGCACTAGCTTACGGAGCCGACGCGGGCGTCAGCGTGACAAAAAGCAATGCTTTTGCCGGGGAAACCGGCGCTTAGGCGGCGGACCCCGCCGGCACGGGGCCGGCCTGCAGTTCACGCGCCATGCGCGCGGCGGCGGCCTGCAGTTGGGCCATCGAACAGGCGAAGGACAGGCGCACAAAACGCGTGGCCTGCGCCGGCCCGAAGTCGCGGCCCGGCGTCAGCGCCACGTGGGCGCGCTGCATCAGGTCCAGGCAGAAGTCCCAGCTGTCGGCGCTGTACTTCGAGCAGTCGAACCAGACGTAGAAGGCGCCGTCGGGTTCCACCGGCACGGGCAGGCCCATGGCCCGCAGCGCCGGCACGATGAAGTCGCGGCGGCGGCGGAATTCGGCGCGGCGGTTTTCATATTCGGCGATGGCCTCGGGCTCGAAGCAGGCCAGCGCGGCGCGTTGCGCCAGCGTGCTGGGGCAGATGTAGAGGTTCTGCGCCAGCTTCTCGATGGGCGCCACCAGTTCGGGCGGCACCACCATCCAGCCCAGCCGCCAGCCCGTCATGCCGAAGTACTTGCTGAAGCTGTTGATGCTGATGATGTCGGCGCCCAGGCCGCCCGCTTGGCCGCCGTCCAAAGCCAGCGCGCTGTGGCCGAAGGCTTCGTTGTAGCTGAGGCCCAGGTAGATCTCGTCGACGATGGTCACGCCGCCGCGTTCACGCACGGCTTGCGCGATGGCGGCCATTTCGCTGTGCGCGATGGACGTGCCCGTCGGGTTGCTGGGTGAAGCCAGCAGCACGCCGCGCGTGTGGGCGTTCCAGTTCGCGGCCACCGAGGCGGCGTCCAACTGAAAGCGTGCGGCGGCCGACGCCGGCAGCAGCCGCGCCGTGGCGCCCACCGCAGCCACGAAATGGCGGTTGCAGGGGTAGCTGGGGTCGGGCATCAGCACCTCGTCGCCGGGCTCGAACAGCGCCAGGCAGATGAGTTGCAAAGCCGCCGAAGCGCCGGCCGTGACGACGATGCGTTCGACCGCCACGTCCACACCAAAGCGCGTGCCGTACCAGGCCGCAATGCGCTGGCGCAGCGCCGGCAGGCCGGTGGCGTGGGTGTACTGCGTGCGGCCGGCTGCCAGGCATTCAGCGGCGGCCTGCTGCACCCCGGGCACGGCCGTGAAATCGGGTTCGCCGATGTTCATGAAGATCATCGGTTCGCCGCCCAGCGCGGGGTCGCACGCGGGGCTGTGGGCCAGCGCGTCGGCGGCCTTTGCGCATTCCATCACCCAGAAGGGTTCGATGAAGTCCAGGCGGCTGGCCAGCTTCATCGGCCGGTGTGCGTGGGCCGGCATTCAGCGACCCGCAGGCCGCGCTTCGTCAGGGCGCAATTCGGCGGCACATTTGTCCAGCACGCCGTTGACGAATTTGTGGCCGTCGGTGCCACCGAAAGTCTTGGCCAGTTCCACCGCTTCGTTGATGGCCACGCGGTAGGGGATGTCCATGCAGTTCATCAGCTCGTAGATGCCGATCATCAGGATGGCGTGCTCCACCGGCGACAGCAGCGAGGTCTTGCGGTCGACATGGCGGGCCATGACCGCGTCGATGGCGGCGGCCTGTTCCACGCCGCCATGCAGCAGGGCGTCGAAGTGCACGCGGTCGGCGCGGTCGAAGCCGTCCATCTCCACCACGTCGGCCTCGGCGGCCTTGGACTCACCGCCGGCCAGCAGCCAGCGGTAGAGGCCCTGCATCGCGATTTCACGCGCGCGGCGGCGGGCTGACTTGGGCTGCGAGCGCTTCTTGGGCGGGCGCGCCGCGTCGGTCGCAGCGGTTGCCGCCGCGGTTGCCGCAGGGGATGCGGGCGGGGTCGAGTCGGGCAAAGTCACAGCAGGTCGTCCATCAAGTTGGCCATTTCAACGGCCACGCGGGCGGCGTCGCGGCCCTTGTCAGCAGCGCGGGCCCAGGCCTGCGCTTCGTCTTCAACGGTGAGGATGGCGTTGGCGATGGGAATGCCGCTGTCCAGCGACACCCGCGTCACGCCAGCGCCGCTTTCATTGGCCACCAGTTCGAAGTGGTAGGTCTCACCGCGGATGATGCAGCCCAGGGCCACCAGCGCGTCGTAGTCACCGGTGTCGGCCAAAGCCTTCAGCGCCAGCGGAATTTCCAAAGCACCGGGCACGGTGACGTGGCGGATGTCGCCGGCATCCACGTCCAGCCGCTCCAGTTCGCTCAAACAGGCTTCGGCCAGCTTGCGCGTCAGGGCGTCGTTGAAGCGGGCCTGCACGATGGCGATGCGCAGGCCGGCGCCTTCGAGCTCACCGGCGGTGCCTTGGTCGGCGTCTTTCATGGTGTGCCTACTTTCATCAGGTCTGCGCGGCTGTGAAGCCGGTGATTTCCAGGCCGTAGCCTGTCATGCTGGGCATGCGGCGCGGGCTGCCCAGCAGGCGCATGCGGTGCACACCGACGTCGCGCAGTATTTGCGCGCCGATGCCGTAAGTGCGCAACGCGAACTGCGTGCTGGCGGCGGGCGCACTGGGCTGGCCCGGCTGCGGCGATGGCAGCACGAAATTGAGCATGGCGGAGGCGTCGCCCGAGCAGTTCAGCAGCACGGCCACGCCGCAGGGGCTGGCGCGCAGCGCCTGCAGCGCGGCGGGCAGCGGCCAGCTGTGGCCGGTGCCGGCGGCGTCCAGCAAATCAAAGGCCGTGAACGGTTCGTGCACGCGCACGGGCACTTCGTCGCCGTCTTCCCACTGGCCATGGCGCAGGGCCAGGTGCAGGCCGCCGCTCTTGTCGCGGTAGGCGATGCACTCGAATTCGCCCTGCGGTGTCTGCAAGGGGCGCGAGCCGATGCGGTCGATCAGCGTTTCATTGCGGCTGCGGTGGCCGATGAGGTCAGAGATGGTGCCGATCTTCAAGCCGTGTTCGCGGGCGAAGATCCGCAGGTCGGGCAGGCGCGCCATGGTGCCGTCGTCCTTCATCACCTCGCAGATCACGGCCGCCGGCATCAGCCCGGCCATGCCGGCCAGGTCGCAGCCGGCTTCGGTGTGCCCGGCGCGCATCAGCACGCCGCCGT
>JAYVBO010000501.1:0-6442 GCA_043750435.1 Betaproteobacteria bacterium
CTGGGATATGGCCTGCGCAGGCGCCGCGCGCTGGGCGATCAGCGACAGGGCTTCGGCCAGTTCGATGTTGGCCGCGTAGCCGCTGGTCGGGCAGTAGACGATGGCGTCTTCACCGATGTCGGCGATGACCTGGAATTCGTGCGAGGCGTCGCCGCCGATGGCGCCGGTGTCGGCGGCCACAGCGCGGTATTCGAGGCCGAAGCGGTCGAAGATGCGCTTGTAGGCGTCGAACATCGTCTGATAGCTCTTCAGCGCTGCCGCCTTGTCACGGTCGAAGGAATAGGCGTCCTTCATCGTGAATTCGCGCCCGCGCATCAGACCAAAACGCGGCCGGCGCTCGTCGCGGAACTTGGTCTGGATGTGATAAAAATTTCGCGGCAACTGCTTGTAGCTGCGCAGTTCCTGCCGGGCGATGTCGGTGATGACCTCTTCGCTGGTCGGCTGGATGACGAAGTCACGGTCGTGGCGGTCTTTGATGCGCAGCAGCTCGGGGCCATAGGCCTGGAAGCGGCCGGTCTCTTGCCACAGCTCGGCGGGCTGCACCACGGGCATCAGCAACTCCACCGCGCCGGCACGGTTCATCTCTTCACGGATGATGGCTTCGACTTTGCGGATGACGCGCAGGCCCAGCGGCATGTAGTTGTAGATGCCAGCGCCCAGGCGCTTGATGAAGCCCGCGCGCATCATCAACTGATGGCTGGCGACTTCGGCTTCGGCGGGCGCTTCTTTGAGCGTCGAGATGAATGTGGCAGATGCTTTCATGGGGTCCGGTGTGCACGCGGTGCCGGTGCCGGATGAGGCCCTGCGGCAGACCCTGGGCAGCGCTGGAGGACACCCGCTTGGAACCCGCAAGGTGCGTGCGGGTTAGCGAGAATTCGCGCGCTGCACAGTGCCGGTGCAATAATGAAATCAGTCACAAATTTGGGGTTTGATTATGCTCGACCGGGAAGGCTTCAGGCCCAACGTCGGCATCGTCCTGCTCAACTCGCGCAATCAGGTTTTCTGGGGCAAGCGGCTGCGCACGCACTCGTGGCAGTTTCCGCAAGGCGGCATCAACCACGGCGAGTCGCCCGAGCAGGCGATGTTCCGAGAGCTCCACGAAGAAGTGGGGCTGCTGCCCGACCACGTTCAAATCGTGGCTCGCACGCGCGACTGGCTGCGCTATGAAGTGCCCGACCATTTCATACGCAAAGACGCACGTGGCCACTACCGCGGCCAGAAGCAGATCTGGTTTCTGCTGCGCTTGCTGGGCCGCGACAGCGACATGAACTTGCGCGCCACCGACCACCCTGAATTCGACGCCTGGCGTTGGAACGAGTACTGGGTGCCGCTGGACCTGGTCATCGAGTTCAAGCGCAACGTCTACGAGATGGCGCTGACCGAACTGGCGCGCTTTCTGCCACGCACCAACCCGCACAACCGCTACCTGCGGTCGGGCCTGCGCATGCACCGCTATGACGATGAGGCACCCACCCACGATGAAGCGCTGGACAGCCACGGCGCGGCGCCGGAAGACACCGTGCGCGCAGCGCCGGGCGCTACATCAGCACCAGATTGGTCCGGTGGATGAGCTCGGGCTCGTTGGCGTAGCCCAGCAGGGCTTCGATCTGTGAAGAAGCCTTGCGCGCGATGAGCCGCGCTTCGGCAGCCGAGTAGTTGGCCAGGCCGCGCGCCACTTCCACGCCAGCCGCTGAACGCACAGCGATGACGTCGCCACGTATGAAGCCGCCGTGTACCTCATGCACGCCGATCGGCAACAGGCTCTTGCCTTCGTCGCGCAGCTTGGCCACCGCGCCTTCGTCCACCACCACCGAACCACGCAACTGCAGGTGGTCCACCATCCATTGCTTGCGCGCCGCCAGCTTGGGCGTGCCCGCCAGCAAGGCGGTGCCTATGGCTTCGCCGGCGGCCAGGCGCAGCAGCACATCGGGCTCGCGGCCCCAGGCGATGACCGTGCTGGTGCCGCTGCCGGCGGCCCGTTTGGCGGCCAAGATCTTGGTCAGCATGCCGCCGCGGCCAATGTTGGAACCGGCACCGCCGGCCATCGCTTCCAGCGCCGGGTCGCCGGCCGCTGCCTCGTCGATGAAGCGGGCGTTCGGGTCCTTGCGCGGATCGGCGGCATACAGGCCGCGCTGGTCGGTCAAGATGACGTAGGCGTCAGCGTCCACCAGATTCGCCACCAGGGCGCCCAGGGTGTCGTTGTCGCCGAATTTGATCTCGTCGTTGACGACGGTGTCGTTTTCGTTGATGACCGGAATGACTTTCAGCGACAGCAGCGTCAACAGCGTCGAGCGCGCGTTGAGGTAGCGCTCACGGTCCGCCAAGTCGGCGTGGGTCAGCAGCACCTGCGCGCTGGCCATGCCGTGCTCAGACAGGCGCGACGCGTACATCTGCACCAGGCCCATCTGGCCGACCGCTGCCGCCGCTTGCAGCTCGTGCAATTCTTTGGGCCGCTGCGTCCAGCCCAGACGCTTCATGCCCTCGGCGATGGCACCGCTGGACACCATCACCACTTCACGGCCCTGGCCCGCCAATGCCGCCAACTGGCGCGACCAGTTGCCGATGGCCTCGGCATCGACCCCACGCCCTTCGTTGGTGACCAGGCTGGAGCCGACCTTGACGACGATGCGGCGGGCGCCCAGCAGCACGCTACTCATCGGCGGGGGCGGGCGCCTCGAAACGCTGATCGGGCAGCTTGTCCACGCGCTGGTCCTTGGCCACATGCGTGTAGATGCTTTCCAGCAGCGGCTGCAGGCCCTCGCGCGCCAGCGCTGAAATCGAGAACACCGGACCTTTGTAGCGCAGGCGCTTCACGTAGTCTTTCACGCGCTGTTCGCGTTCGGCCTCGGGCACCATGTCCAACTTGTTGAAAACCAGCCAGCGCGGCTTGGCGTGCAACTTGGGGTCGTACTTCTTCAGCTCATTGACGATGGCCTTGGCCTGCTGGACCGGATCCACGCCTTGATCAAAGGGTGCCGCGTCCACGATGTGCAGCAGCAAACGCGTGCGTTGCAGGTGGCGCAGGAACTGGTGGCCCAGGCCGGCGCCTTCGGACGCGCCTTCGATCAGGCCCGGAATGTCGGCCACCACAAAGCTGCGCTCAGGTCCGACCCGCACCACGCCCAGATTCGGCGCCAAGGTCGTGAAGGGGTAGTCGGCGATCTTCGGCCGGGCGTTCGAGATGGCGGTGATCAGCGTCGACTTGCCTGCGTTGGGCATGCCCAGCAAGCCCACGTCGGCCAGCACGCGCAATTCCAGCTTCAGCTTCTTGGCCTCACCCGGCCAGCCTGGCGTCTTCTGGCGCGGCGAACGGTTGGTGGCGGTCTTGTAGTGCAGGTTGCCGAAGCCACCATCGCCACCCTGGGCCAGGATGACGCGCTGACCGTGCTCGAGCAGTTCCACCAGCACGTCGCCGGTCTCGAAGTCCGAGATGATGGTGCCCACGGGCATGCGCAGCACGATGTCGTCAGATGCGGCACCAAACTGGTCCGATCCGCGACCTTGTTCTCCGTTGCGGGCCTCGTGGCGGCGCGCGTAGCGGTAGTCGATGAGGGTATTGATGTTGCGGTCGGCCAACGCGAAAACACTGCCGCCGCGCCCGCCGTTGCCGCCGTTGGGGCCGCCGAAAGGGATGAACTTTTCGCGCCGGAAGCTCACGCAGCCTGCGCCGCCATCTCCGGCCGAGATGTCGATGGTGGCTTCGTCGACGAATTTCATGGTGTGGTGTGGCTAGCGGTGAATGCTAGCGAGGTTCAGATAGTCAGTGCCAGGAATGAAAAAGCCCCGGCACGCCGGGGCTCTGCGGGGAAGCCTGGAACCGATCAGACGGCCGTGACGAACACGGTCTGACGGTTCAAAGCACCCTTGATCGCGAAGGAAACCGCGCCATCGACCAGCGCGAACAAGGTGTGATCCTTGCCCATGCCGACGCCCGCACCGGCGTGGAACTTGGTGCCACGCTGACGAACGATGATCGAACCGGCCGAGATTTGCTCGCCACCGAAAGCCTTGACGCCGAGCATCTTGGGCTGGGAATCGCGGCCGTTGCGGGTTGAGCCGCCGCCCTTTTTCTGTGCCATGGTGCTTGCTCCTTAGCCGTTGATCGAGCCGATTTGCAGCTCGGTGAAGCATTGGCGGTGGCCGCCGTGCTTCTGGTAATGCTTGCGGCGGCGCATCTTGAAAATGCGCACCTTGTCGTGCTTACCTTGCGACAGCACGGTGGCTGTCACGGTTGCACCCGCGACCCAGGGGGCCCCAACCTTCAAGTCTGCACCGCTACCCACGGCCAAAACCTGATCGATCACGACTACCTGACCCACGTCCGCAGCTATCTGTTCTACCTTGATCTTTTCGCCGGCTGCAACTTTGTATTGCTTGCCACCGGTTTTTATGACCGCGTACATGTGTGAGACCTTTCAAAGAATTCCTACGCCGGGCTGCCAACGAGGCCTCGAATCGAAACCGAAGCCTGCAACAGACCCGCTGACCTCCGGGAGGAGGTCTTGCCGCAAAGAAATATGCGTGCAGCGCAGAGCCTTTGAATATAGCACGCAACGAAGCGATTGGGGAGCCACTGAAAACCAGGGGCCGCCGCTTCCTATAATCAATGACCACCTCCCCTGCGTGCCCCGTGCTCGACACCCCCGCCACACCGACAACCACCACGGACCCGATGGACGCCGCGATGCGCCAAGTCGACGCGGTCATCCGCGCCCGACTCAGCTCGCAAGTCGCCCTGATCGACCAGATCTCCTCCTACATCGTCGGCGCCGGCGGCAAGCGCATCCGGCCGCGACTGGTCCTGCTGTTCGCAGAAGCGCTGGGCTTCGAAGGGCCCGAGCGCTACGAACTGGCGGCCATCGTCGAGTTCATCCACACCGCAACGCTGCTGCACGACGACGTAGTGGACGAGTCCGCCTTGCGGCGCGGCCGCGCCACGGCCAATGCGGCCTTCGGCAATGCGGCCAGCGTGCTGGTCGGCGACTTCCTCTACTCGCGCGCCTTCCAAATGATGGTGTCGGTGAACCGCATGCGGGTGCTGGAAGTGCTGGCCGACGCCACCAACGTCATCGCCGAGGGTGAAGTCCTGCAGTTGATGAACATGCACGACCCAGACCTGGCGGTGGAAGATTACCTGCGGGTGATCCGCTTCAAGACCGCCAAGCTTTTCGAAGCCAGCGCGCGCCTGGGCGCGGTGCTGGCCGGCGCCGACCACGAATTGGAAGAAGCCTGCGCCGACTTCGGCCGCTCACTGGGCACGGCCTTTCAATTGGTCGACGACCTGCTGGACTACGAAGGCCACAGCGACGAGTTGGGCAAGAACGTAGGCGATGACCTGCGCGAAGGCAAGCCGACGCTGCCGCTGCTGGTGGCCATGGAGCGCGCCGGCCCGGCTGACCGCGCCCTGATTCGCCACGCCATCGAACACGGCGAATTGCAGAAGCTTCCGGAGATCCTGACCATCGTGCGCGCCACGGGCGCGCTGGACGCCACCCGCGAGGCGGCTGAACGAGAGGCCGACAAGGCCCGCGCCGTGCTGCAGTCGCTGCCCGCCTCAAGGGCCCGCAACGCTCTGCTAGAATTGTGTCTTCGTTCGATACACCGCTCGTCCTGAAGCAGGGCGTTAAATCGGTACGAAGTCTTGTGGTGGATAGCCCGCCGCAAGCAAATCGGGGTGTAGCTTAGCCTGGTAGAGCGCTACGTTCGGGACGTAGAGGCCGGAGGTTCGAATCCTCTCACCCCGACCAGGTTTGCAGCACGCTGTTGGCCCGCTGCACGATGAATCATCCTGTCCATCCCGCTGGGTCCCGCCGTTTACACCCTGATGAGGATCGGCGATGATCTTCGCGATATGCAGACGCTAAGCTGAAGCTGATGGCCATAGAGACGTTGGTAGAACCCCCGCAGTCGTTTCTTTCGGGCGTGGCCCGCGTGCTGGTCAGCGCGGGAAAGCTCAGTGCGAAAGCCGCTGAAGAACTGACCAAGACGGCCCGCGACCGCAAAGGCAGTTTTGTTGCGGCCGTGATTGCCGCCGGCGCGGTCAAGCCCGACGACTTGGCGCACACGCTGTCGGCTGCGCTGGCCTTGCCGCTGATCGACCTGAACGCCATCGACGCAGCGAAGCTGCCGCGCAACATCGTCGACCAGAAGATTGCCAGCCAGTACCAGCTCATCGTGCTGGGTAAGCGTGGCAACCGCCTGTTCATAGGCGCTGCCGACCCCACCGACCAGGAAGCCGTCGAACGCATCAAGTTCGCCACGCAGCTGACGCCCGAGTGGGTCATCGTCGAATACGACAAGCTGATGCGCCAGCTCGAAGGCCAGGGCAGCACGGCCAACGAGGTGATCGAGACGCTGGCCAGCGCCGATTTCGACTTCGACGTCACCGACGACGACTCGGCCGCGCTCGCCGAAGCGGCGGAAGTCACGACCGAAGTCGAGG
>JAYVBO010000502.1:0-6422 GCA_043750435.1 Betaproteobacteria bacterium
TGCCCGAATCGCTGGCCGGCGCAGGTCCGCTGCTGGCGCGGATGTGGTGGGTCAGCGCAATGCCGTAGGCCAGATTCTTCGACGTGCCCTTGGGCGCCGCCAGGTAACCCGTCGTGATCGAGAGGCCCAGATCCTTGGTCAGCGCGTATTCCGCCGAGAGCTTCGGATAGACCAGCAGCCCGGAACCGGTGTTGATGATTTCCGGCGCGTAGATGCCCGAGCCAATGCCCAACTGGCCATACACGGTGAGGCGCGGGGACAACCGCAGGCGCTGGCCGACGCCGCCCAGCACCTGGTTGGACAGCGGCAGGCCGCGGTAGCCCACGCCCAGGTCGGCGAACCAGTAGCTGTCGCGGGCAAAGTACTGCGCGTACTGCAGGTCGGCCACGTTGAAGACGCCCTTGAACGTGCCTTCCGGCTTGCGCTGCCGGAAGTTGTCCAAGGTCAGGGTCAGCATCTTTTCGGCCGAACCTTCGGCGGCCTGGCGGGCGTCGGCGGGCGACAGGTGCTGGCCATGGCTGGCAAAAGGCCCGGTGAAGTAGCTGTAGGGCACTTCCAGGAAAACGTTGGCCTGGGTGCCGTTGATGGCCGAATTCCTGAACTTCATCTTCGCCACATTCGCGCCCAGCGAGAAACTGCCGAAGTCATAGCCCAGGCCGACATAGCCCTTGAAAAAGCCGCCCGTGCCGGCCAGTGATTTGGCGTTCTCGACACTGCGGCCACCCGCACCGCCGCCGGCCGACAGGCCGGCAGTGGCAAACAACGGGCCGGTCAGGCGCTGCTGGGCGTGGGCGGCGATGTCGAAGGCGGTGAAGCCGCCGTAGGCTCCTTGCAGCAGCGGCGCATACAGACCCGCCCCGATGTACAGCCAATCGGCGACCTGGTTGTGCACGTGGAAACCCATCAGGTCGATGGGTTGGTCGCCGGTGACGCGCAGGGACTGGTAGTCCAGCAGGATCATCGCTGCGTTGCGGCGCAGCCCGCTCGCTTCGGGCGCAGGCGCTGCCGGCTGCGCAGCAACCGGCGCACCGGCGAGCAGGCCAGCCACAAAGATACCCACGGAAAAGTTGAACCCTGACGCCATAGCCCGTCCCTCAGTCGTTGTGTTGCCTGGCTCGGTGTGCCGAGCCATCTAACCCTGTGCCAGGCGTCGGCCGAGCTACATGAACAAGTGTTCGCCCGCGTTCTCGCCGCCCAGCACCACGTAGTTGACCTTCTTCAGGTCGGCCAAAACGCTACCGCCGGCGTAGCTGATGCTGCTTTGCAGATCTTCGCGCATTTCACGCAGGGTGTCGGCCAGGTGGCCCTTGATGGGCTCCAGGATGCGCTTGCCTTCGACGTGCTTGTATTCGCCCTTGTTGTAGTCGCTGGCGCTGCCGTAGTACTCCTTGTAGCGCTTGCCATCGACCTCAACCACCGCGCCCGGCGACTCTTCGTGGCCGGCGAACAGCGAGCCCACCATGACCATGCTGGCGCCGAAGCGCACGCTCTTGGCCACGTCGCCGTGGTGGCGGATGCCGCCGTCGGCCACGATGGGTTTGGTGGCCACGCGGGCACACCACTTCAGCGCGCTGAGCTGCCAGCCGCCGGTGCCGAAACCGGTCTTCAGCTTCGTGATGCAGACCTTGCCCGGGCCCACGCCCACCTTCGTGGCGTCGGCGCCCCAGTTTTCCAGGTCGATGACGGCTTCGGGCGTGGCCACATTGCCGGCAATCACAAAGGTGCCGGGCAGCCGGCGCTTGATGTGCTCGATGGTCAGGCGCACGCTTTCGGCGTGGCCGTGGGCGATGTCGATGGTGATGTAGTCGGCGCCCACGCCGTCGGCGGCCAGCTGGTCGATGACGGCGTAGTCCTGCGGCTTGACGCCCGAGCTGAGACTGACGAACAGGCCCAGCTCGCGCATGCGCCGGGCGTAGGCCACGGCGTCCAGGTCGAAGCGGTGCATCACATAGAAGTGGCCGCTGCGCGCCAGCGCTGCGCTGATCGGCTCGTCGATCACCGTCTTCATATTGGCCGGCACCACTGGCAGCAGAAAGCGGCGGCCGCCGAAGTCGACGCTGGTGTCGCAGTCACTGCGGCTCTCGACGCGGCACTTGCGGGGCAGCAGCAGGATGTTGTCGTAGTCGAAGATTTCCATGATGTCCCTCGAGACGATTCTAGGTGGCGGGGTTGTGCGCGGGCGCTGCAAGGTTGGACCGGCCATGCGCGCAGGTGGGCGGTGATAGTCTGCCAAAGGTGGACACCAACGCAGCGCCCCCAATCCTCCCCCCAACGCTGCCGCCAGCACCGCCCACTCGCCGCGTGCTGCTGTTGGGGCTAGTGCTGGGATTGACGCTGCTGGCCGCAGCCCTGACTTGGGGCCGGCTCGACAGCCGACGCAACACTGAAGCGCAGGAGCGGGCGCGGCTGGCGGTGCAGGTGCGCGTTGTGGAGCAGAACCTGGCGCGCCAGTTGAAAGGCGTGTATGCCGCCCTGAAGGGCGCACGCAGTGACCTGGACGACTGGCCCGAGGCCGAGCGTGTCACCTTGGCGCGGTCGCAACTGGAAGCCTTGGCTGAAGCCTTGCCCGGCCTGCAATCCATGCAGTGGCTGGATGCCAGCGGCCGCGTGCGAGCCAGCAACCGCCGCGAGGCCCAGGGCCGCGACGACTCGGCTCAGCCCTATTTCGCCACCCTGCGCGGGCGGCCCGACGCGGCGCTGCTCTTCGTTTCCGTGCCCTTCCAGTCCAGGCCCGACATGTACTCGCTGAACCTGTCGGTGGTGCGGCTGGACGCGCAGGGCCGCTTCAACGGCGCGCTGTCGGCGACGCTCGACCCCGACTATTTCAAGACCTTGCTGGGTTCGGTGGTCTATGCCAAGGACATGCGAAGTGGCGTGATCCATGCCGATGGCACGGTGCTGGTCCTGGTTCCGACCGAGGTTAGCGTCGAAGGCTTGAACGTGGCGCGGCCCGGGGCGCCGTTCAGCCGGCACCTGGCCAGTGGGCAGACGGCCACCGAAATGGTTGGCCGTTCGGTGGCCACCGGTGACAGCCGCATGATCGCGCAGCGCACGCTGCACCCGATCGACCTGCCGATGGACGCCGCGCTGGTGGTGACTGTGAGCCGGGAGATGGACGCTGTCCAAGCCGACTGGCTGCGGCAGACCGAGCTGGTGGCTGCGCTCTATGCGGCTTTTGCGCTGACCGCCAGCCTGGCCACCGTGGCGTGGCAGCGCCAGCGCCGTGCCATGACCCGCCTGGCGGCCGAACGCCAGTCGCTTGCCGCGGCGGAAGCCGAGCGCCTGGCGCTGGCCCTGCGGGGGGGCGATCTGGCGCTGTGGGACGCCCACCTGCCCAGCGGCCAGGGCACGGTGAACGCGCGCTGGTACGAGATGGTGGGCCGCCAGCCCGGTGAAGTGCCCGCCGACCATGTGGGCTGGGAAGCATTGGTGCACCCGCAAGACCTGCCCCGCGTGCAGGCCCTGCAGGCCGACCACGTGGCGGGCCGCAGCCCCAGTTACGAGGCGCAATACCGGATGCGCCACCGCGACGGCCACTGGGTGTGGGTGCTGGACCGTGGCCGCGTGGTGGAGCACGACAGCCAAGGCCGGGCCGTGCGCATGGTGGGCACGCACCTGGACATCAGCGCGCGCGTGGCCGGCGAAGAAGCACTGCGCGATGCCGAAGCGCGGCTGCGCATGGCCAGCCGGCTGGCCCGGTTGGGCGACTGGCGCCTGGACGCGGCCAGCCAGCAGTTCAGTCTCTCGGCCGACGTCCGCGCGATGCTGGAGTTGGACGGCGACGAGCCGCTGTCGGGCGAAGGCGTATTCGGCTTCCTGGCGGCGGCGCCGCGCGCCCGCTGGCGCGGCCGCCTGCTGCAGGCCCTGCAAGACGGGCAGCCCTTCGGCGACGAATTCGAGTTGACCTTGCGCGGCGGCGCCATCCGCTACTTGCAGGTGACGGGCGAGGCCGCGCGCGACGCGGGCGGGCGCATCGTCGCCCTGCAGGGTGCCGTGCAGGACATGACCGAAGCCCGTCAGACCCAACAGCACCTGCGCGCGCTGGAGCGGCAACTGCGTGAGGCGCAGAAGATGGAATCCATCGGCACCCTGGCCGGCGGCATCGCCCACGATTTCAACAACATCCTGGCGGCCATCCTGGGCAATGTGGCCCTGGCGCAGGTTGACCTGCCGGCGCAGCACAGCGCCCGGGTCAGCCTGGAGCAAATCCAGAAGTCCAGCCTGCGCGCGCGCAGTCTGGTGCAGCAGATCCTGACCTTCAGCCGGCGCCAGCTGAACCCGCTGGTGGTGCAGCGGTTGCGGCCGGTGATCGACGAGACGCGAGCCTTGTTGCGGGCCACCTTGCCGGCCTCGGCGCACCTGGACACCGCGTTGGCCGACGAGTCGCTGTGGGTGGAAGCCGACGCCACTCAACTGCAGCAGGTGTTGATGAATTTGTGCACCAATGCCTGGCATGCGCTGCCCGCCGGGCGGGGGCGCATCGAAGTGGGTTGCGCGCGGCTGTGCGAAGCCGACCCGCTGCGTCAGCGCGCACCTGAACTGCCACCTGGCGACTGCATCCACCTGTGGGTGCGCGACGATGGCGTGGGCATGAGCCCGGTCACGCTGGACCGCATCTTCGACCCCTTCTTCACCACCAAGCCGGTGGGCCAGGGCACGGGCCTGGGCTTGTCAGTGGTGCACGGCATCGTGCGCGGCCACCAGGGCGCCGTGTTGGTGGACAGCACGCCCGGCGGCGGCAGCACTTTCCACCTGCTGCTGCCGTTGGCGCAGGCGCCTGAACCCGAGCCCGGGCCCGGTCGCGTCGCGGCCGCTGCGCTGGGGCCGGGAGTTGCGGCGGCCGAAAACCCGCCGCCCGCCGGCCTGCGCGTGCTGTATGTGGACGACGACGACGTGATGCTGTTGATGGTGCAGCGCCTGCTGGAACGCGAGGGTTACGCCGTGGCGGTGAGCAGCGACGCCACGCAGGCCCTGGCCGACCTGCGCTCGGGCGCGCTGCCGTGCGACCTCTTGGTCAGCGACTACAACATGCCCGAGTTGTCGGGCATCGAACTGGCCCGCCAAATCGGCGCGCTGCGGCCCGGGCTGCCGGTCATCATCACGTCCGGCTACATCACCGATGCCCTGCGCGAGCAGGCGGCGGCGGTGGGCGTGCGCGCCATGTTGAAGAAGGAACGCACGCTGGAAGAGCTGGTGGGCATGGTGCGCCAGGTGCTGGCCGATGAGCCGGGCAGGCCGCCGGCCACGGGCCTTGCCTGACAATGCCGGCATGCATGGAACCCACACCGAAGCCGTCCATTCCCCCGCTGGCGGCGCGTCGCCGCTGCTGCGCAACCTGAACCCTGAACAACTGGCCGCCGTGACCCTGCCGGCGGTGCCGGCCCTGATCCTGGCCGGTGCCGGCTCGGGCAAGACGCGGGTACTGACCACGCGCATCGCCTGGCTGCTGCAAACCGGCCAGGCCGGCCCCGGCGGTGTGCTGGCGGTCACCTTCACCAACAAGGCGGCCAAGGAAATGCTGACCCGGCTGAGCAGCATGCTGCCGGTGGCCGTGCGCGGCATGTGGATAGGCACTTTCCACGGCCTGTGCAACCGCTTCCTGCGCGCCCACTGGAAGCTGGCCGGCCTGGCCCAGGGCTTCCAGATCCTGGACAGCAGCGACCAGCTGAGCGCCGTCAAGCGCGTCATCAAGGCCATGAAGCTGGACGAAGAACGCTTCGTGCCCAAGCAAGTCACCTGGTTCATCGCCGGGCGCAAGGAAGAAGGCGAACGCCCGAAAGACGTGGACGTGCGTGACGAGCAGACGCGCAAACTGGTCGAGATCTACCTGAATTACCAGGAGCAGTGCGAACGCGAAGGCGTGGTCGATTTCGGCGAACTGATGCTGCGCACCTACGAACTGCTGCGCGACAACGACCCGCTGCGCGAGCACTACCGCCAGCGCTTCAGCCATGTGCTGGTGGACGAATTCCAGGACACCAACAAGCTGCAATACGCGTGGCTGAAGATGTTCGCGCCGCCGGGGGCTGTGGGGCAGAGCGTGATTGCGGTCGGCGACGACGACCAGAGCATCTACGCCTTCCGCGGTGCGCGGGTCGGCAACATGGCCGACTTCGAGCGCGAATACCGCGTGCCGGCGGTCATCAAGCTGGAACAGAACTACCGCAGCTACGGCAACATTCTGGACGCCGCCAACGGACTGATCAGCCGCAACACCCACCGCCTGGGCAAGGTGCTGCGCACCGACGCCGGCGCCGGCGAACCGGTGCGCGTGTATGAAAGCACCAGCGATTTCGCCGAAGCCCAGTGGCTGCTGGAAGAAGCCCAGGCCCTGCACCGCGCCGGCACCCCGCGCAGCGAGATCGCGCTGCTCTACCGCAGCAACGCGCAAAGCCGGGTGCTGGAAAGCGCGCTGTTCAACG
>JAYVBO010000503.1:0-6415 GCA_043750435.1 Betaproteobacteria bacterium
GTGGGCTTTGCTGGCGGCTGAGTTTCAGCGCAGCCACCGGAAACCCACGGGGAACCGCCACCCGCATCTGGCGAGGTCAAGCCGTTACACACCGAAAACCCAGCGAAAACCCAGCGAAAACCCAGCAAAAACCCACCTCTGGGCCCCTTGCTGGGCAAGTTTTCGGTACCGGCTGTTCAAGAAAGAGTCACGCTATGGCACGCAAGTGCGAAGTCACGGGCAAAGGCCCGATGGTGGGGAACAATGTTTCCCATGCCAACAACAAAACCAAGCGCCGGTTTCTGCCCAATCTGCAGTACCGCCGTTTCTGGGTGGAGACCGAAAACCGTTGGGTGCGTCTGCGCATCACCAATGCGGCTCTGCGCCTCATCGACAAGAAGGGTATCGACGTGGTCCTGAGTGACCTGCGTGCCCGCGGCAACGCTGTTTAAGGAGCACACACCATGGCAAGCAAAGGTGGACGCGAAAAGATCAAGCTGGAATCGACGGCCGGCACCGGTCATTTCTACACGACCAGCAAGAACAAGAAGACCACGCCCGAAAAGCTCGAATTCCTGAAATTCGATCCGAAGGCTCGCAAGCACGTGCTGTACAAGGAAATCAAGCTGCGCTAAGCCGCGCTCGACCCACAAAAAAACCCGCCGATGGCGGGTTTTTTGTTGCCTGCCAGCTTGCTTGGCCGACCTGCGTTGCGTGAGCCGCGCGGGCCACAGCCCGCGCGGCTGCGGCGCTTAACGCACCACGCCGATATTGGTCTGCTTGTCAGCCTTGTAGCTGTGCAGCGTCAGCGCGCCATTCTTGACGTCGCCCTTTTCGTCAAAGGAAATCAGGCCGGTCACGCCCTTGTAGTTGCTGGTCTTGGCCAACTCGGGCAGGTACTTGGCCGGTTCGGCCGAGCCGGCCTTGACCATGGCCGCGACCATCACGTTCACCGAGTCGTAGACGTAAGGCGAATAGATCTGCACTTCGGCGTTGAACTTCTTCTTGAAGGCGGCCCTGAAGTCACTCATGGCCTTGACGGCGGCGACGTCCTTTTCGTCGATGCCACCGGCTTCAGCGCAAACCACCTGACCGTCGGCCATGCTGCCGGCGGCCAACTTGGGCAACTCAGCGGTGCAGATGCCGTCGCCGCCCATCAACTTGGCCGCGATGCCCAACTGCTTCATCTGGCGCAGGATGGGGCCGGCCTCGGCGTCCATGCCGCCGTAGAAGATGATGTCAGGCTTCTTGGCCTTCAAGTTGGTCAGGATGGCGGTGAAGTCCGTCGCCTTGTCGCTGGTGAATTCGTGTCCGACGGTGCTGCCACCGGCCGACTTCACACCCTTCTCGAATTCCTCGGCCACGCCTTGCCCGTAGGCGGTGCGGTTGTCGATGACGGCAATGCTCTTGCCCTTCAGTTGGGTGACCGCATAGCGGCCCAGCGTGCCGCCCAGGCCGCCGTCGTCAGCCACCACGCGGAACGCCGTCTTGTAGCCCTGGCGGGTGTACTTGGTGTTCGTCGCCGAGGGGCTGATCTGCGGAATGCCCGCATCGTTGTAGATCTTGGAAGCCGGGATGGTAGTGCCCGAATTCAGGTGGCCGATGACGCCGTTGACCTTGCTGTCGACCAACTTCTGCGCGGTGGTGGTGCCCTGCTTGGGGTCGCCCGCGTCGTCTTCAGCCACCAGCACGAACTTGGCTTTCTTGCCGCCGATCATCACGCCCTTGGCGTTGAGTTCGTCGATGGCCATGCGCGCGCCGTTTTCGTTGTCCTTGCCCAGGTGGGCGTTGGAACCGCTGGTCGGGCCGACATGGCCGATCTTGACGAGCATGTCCTGGGCGTAAGCGGAACCGGCAAACGCCACGACGGCGGCAGCGGTGATCAGGTTCAGTTTGACTTGCATGCAGATACCTCCGTGGGGGTGGGGAAAACCAAGCGGCGCACGATAACCGAAACGATGGCCTCGTCCCGGCGCCGGTCACTGCGGTGGACGAGGCGCCCGCTGGGCCTGGGCGACGGCCTCTTCGACCAGGCTGCGCAGCGTTGGCGCCAGTTCGGCCCGCACGTCGCGGATCAGGCCGTCTGCGGCGCGCGCCAAGGCCGGCGCCAGGGCTTCGCGCAGCCGGGCTTCCAGCAAGGCACCGACGCGGGGCTCCAGCAGCGCCAACACCTGCCCAACCAAGTCGACCGCCCCACCGACAGGCCCGCCGACTAGCCCGCCGACTAGCCCACCGACGGGTCCACCGACAAGCGCAGCAGGGCCGTGCAGTGGCAGGATGCCGGCCGCTGGGAATGCCGAGGCACCCTCGCGGCCCAACTCCAGCACCTCGGTCAGCGTCGGCAGACGATCGACAGGCAGACTCAGTTCATCGGACACGATTCAGGCTCCCGCGTGGTGCACGATGTTCAAGCCGGCCGCTTTGTAGGCCCGCCAGCGCGCGCGGCCCCGTTCGACATCGTCAGGCTCGGTGGACAGCACTTCGATCAAGCGGTCCAGCGCCTGCAGGTCCGCCGGTGCGTCGGCACCCAGGTTGATCACCAAGCGCGGCGTCGGGCCCGCTGCAGCGTCTTCAGGCACCGGCGCGCCGGCCGCCAGCCAGACCGGCGTGCGGCGGCGCACGGCCGGCGTGCTGCCCGGCACGCGCACATGGGGCAGGAAGTCGCGGTCTTCAAAGGTCCACAGGCTGCGGTCCAGTTCGTTCAGCACCTCGGGCGGCGCGGTCACCAGCACACGCGCGCCGCTGCGGTAGGCCTTGCGCAGCAAGCGGCACGCGAATGCGATGCGGTCGGCCGCGCCGGTGTGGAATTCCACATCCGTCAGGGCCGCTATCACGCGCAACCGCCGCCGTGTCGGGCTGCGCCCGTGTACCGCAAGGCCACGGCGGCCTTACTTGGCGCGGGCCAGCACGAAATGCGTCAGCAGGGGCACCGGGCGCCCGGTGGCGCCTTTGGCCGCGCCCGACTTCCAGGCCGTGCCGGCAACGTCCAGGTGCGCCCAGCGCTGCTTGGCGGTGTAGCGCTGCAAGAACTTGGCCGCGGTGATGGCGCCGCCAGCGCGGCTGCCCACGTTGCCCATGTCGGCGAAGTTGCTCTTCAGCGCCTCGTCGTATTCCTCGTCCAGCGGCATGCGCCAGGCCGGGTCGCCGGCTTGCTCGCCAGCGGTCAGCAGTTCGGCGGCCAGGGCGTCGTCGGGGCTGAACAGGCCCGAGCGGTGGCCGCCCAGGGCGATGACGCAGGCGCCGGTCAGCGTGGCGATGTCCACCGTCACGGCGGGCTTGAAGCGCTCCACGTAGGTCAGCGCATCACACAAGATCAAGCGGCCTTCGGCGTCGGTGTTCAGCACCTCGATGGTCTGCCCCGACATGCTGGTGACGACGTCGCCGGGCTTGACGGCACGCCCGCTGGGCATGTTCTCGCAGGCCGGGATCACGCCGATCAGGTTGACCTTGGCCTTCATCTGCGCCACGGCCTTCAGGGTGCCCAGCACGCTGGCCGCGCCACCCATGTCGAACTTCATCTCGTCCATCTCGGCCGACGGCTTGATGGAAATGCCGCCGGTGTCGAAGGTGATGCCCTTGCCGACCAGCACGATGGGCGCGTCGGCCTTGGCGCCGCCGTTCCAGCGCGCGACGATGAACTTCAGCGGCTCGTCCGAGCCCTGCGCCACGGACAGGAAGGAACCCATGCCCAGCTTTTCGCAGTCTTTGCGCTCCAGGATCTCGACCTTCAGGCCGTGTTCCTTGCCCAGCAGCTTGGCCTGTTCGGCCAGGTAGGTGGGCGTGCAGACATTGCCCGGGCGGTTGGCGCATTCGCGGGCCAGTTCGG
This sequence comes from Betaproteobacteria bacterium, assembly GCA_043750435.1. GTDB lineage: Bacteria > Pseudomonadota > Gammaproteobacteria > Burkholderiales > Burkholderiaceae_C > Rubrivivax. Next base: position 3,806 of record JAYVBO010000503.1, read on the forward strand.
TGCCGGCGGCGATGGCCACACCGCGCTGGATGCCCGAGGCCACGGCGGCCACTTCGGCCTTGGCGCAGACCACGCTGGTCAGCGCCAGCTTGGACGGCGCGGCGGCGCTGGGCTTGGTGGCGCGGTACAGATAGGTGGCATCGCAGACGGCGGTGACCAGCGTCTCGGCTTGTGCGGATGTCCACTCGGCAGCGCCGGTCAGGGTCACGGCCAGACGGGCGGCGCCGCTGCCCTTGAGCAGCGCCAGGCTGGCCGCGATGGCCTTGCGCAGCGGCTTGTTCGTGCCATCGCCAACGTGGGCAAACACAATGCGCGGTGCTTTGACCCCAGCCGCGCGGTAGGCGTACAGCGTCTGGCCGGCCTTGAAGGCGAAGTCACCGTCTTTGGCGGCGGCGGCCAACACATCGGCCAAAGGCGCGTCCAGGCCTTCTGGCACGGCGGTGGAAGCCACCAGCACCAGCAGCGCATCGGCGGCCATTCCGGCCAGGCCAGCGGCCCCGGCCACTTGCGTCTTGAAGTCCATAATTACACCCAGCACTCAAAGCGGAAGATGTTATTCGAATCTAGTGTGCGGCGTGAGCTGTCCCGGGCCTTTGGCGCCACCCTGGTGGTCATGCTGACCATTGTGCTGACGACCTTCCTGATCCGCACCGTGGGCCAGGCGGCTGACGGTGCTGTGGCCCCGCAAGACGTGGTGCTGCTGCTGGGCTACGCCACCATCGGCAACCTGCCGATCCTGATGACGCTGTCGCTTTTCGTGGCCATCGTGCTGACGCTGGGCCGCATGTACCGCGACAGCGAAATGGCGATCTGGTTTTCCAGCGGCATCGGGCTGTCGCGCTTCGTGCGGCCGGTGCTGCGCACCAGTTGGCCCGTGCTGCTGGCGGTGGCCGTGCTGCTGCTGGTGGTCTGGCCTTGGGGCAATCGCAACACCATCGAACTGCGCGACCGCTACCAGCAGCGCTCGGACCTGTCGCGCGTCACGCCGGGCGTTTTCCAGGCGTCCAGCGACGGACGGCGGGTGTTCTTCATCGAGCGCGCCAGCAGTGTCGGGGCGCAGACCGGCAGCGCAGCCACAGCCGCCGAAGGGCTGGCCCGCAACGTCTTCATCCTGACCCAGCAAGAGCACGGCGAAGCCGTCACTTCAGCCCGCACAGGCCGGCTGCAAGCCGACGGCGATGACCGCTACCTGGTGCTGGAACGCGGCCAGCGCAATGACGTCGACCAGGCCAGCGGCGAACGCACCCTGTCCAGTTTCGAACGATACCGCGTGCTGGTCAGCGAACGCACGGCGCGCGCCGCCGAGAGCACACCGCCCAAGGCCACCGGCACGCTGGAGCTCATTGCGCAGCCCACGGCGCGCGGCGAAGCCGAGCTGGCCTGGCGCTTCGGCCTGCTGCTGGGCGCGGCCAACCTGATGGTGCTGGGCGTCGGGCTGTCGGCCACCAACCCGCGCCGCGCCAGCAACTGGAACCTGTTGTTCGCGCTGCTGGCCTTCTTCATTTACTACAACCTCATCAACCTGTCGCAGGCCTGGGTGGCCAGCGGCCGCGTGGCCATGGGCCCCATGCTGTTGGGCCTGCACGGCAGCGCCTTTGCCGCAGCCGTGGGCTTGCTGTGGTGGCGCGACCATGCGGCTGTGCTGTCGTGGCGGCGGCGCAAGCCTCAGGCCACGCCTCGGGCTGCCGCATGAAAACCATCCGCCGCCTGCTATACCGCGACATCACCGCCTCGGTGTTCTTCGTGGCTTTGGCCTTCCTCTCGCTCTTCTTCTTCATCGACCTGGTCGATGAGCTGGAAGGCGTTGGCCACCGCGGCCGCACCACCTGGCATGCGCTGCTGGCCGCGCTGCTGGTGCTGCCCAACCATTTCTATGACCTGTTCCCGGTGGCGGTGTTGATCGGCACCATCTACTCGCTGTCGCGCATGGCGCAGTCGTCTGAATTCACCATCCTGCGCACCGGCGGCCTGGGCCCCGGCCGGGCGCTGGCGCTGCTGGCCGCCCTGGGCGTGGTCTTCGGCGCCATCACTTTCCTGACCGGCGACGTGATCGCCCCGGCCAGCGAACGTGCCGCCCTGCAGCTCAAGGCGCGCTTCAACGGCGGCATCAAGCTCGACGGCGCCGGGGCCTGGCTGAAAGAGCGGCGCGGCACGCCCGATGGCGAGCACAGCTACTCGGTCAACGTGGCCGGCGCCAGCGGCGGCGGCATGCTGGCCGGCATACGCATCTTCGAATTCGACAGCGATGGCCGGCTGGTTGCACGCACCCAGGCCCTGGAAGGCCATGTGGCCGACGACGGTACCTGGACCTTGACCGACGCCGAAGTGGCGCGCTGGCCACGGGCCGGCAGCGCGGCGGCGGCTGTGGCCATCGACAAGCAGGCCAGCCTGGTCTGGCCCAGCACGCTGACGGCCAGCGTGGTGGCGGCCGCGGTGTTGCCGTTGGGCTCGATGACGACCCTGGAGCTTTGGCGCTACAGCGCCCACCTCAGCGACCAGGCGCAGGCCACGCACCAGTACAAATTGCGCTTCTGGCGCAAGGCGCTCTATCCCCTGGCCTGCCTGGTGATGATGGCGCTGGCCCTGCCCTTCGCCTACATGCAAGCCCGT
>JAYVBO010000504.1:0-2753 GCA_043750435.1 Betaproteobacteria bacterium
TGCGGATGCCGAAGGGCGAGGTGCCACCCACCAGGTAGCCGCTGTGGCGCTGCGCCACCTCGGGCTTGCAAGGCTCGACGCCTTTGACGCCGATCTCGCGCGCCAGGTTCTTGGTGCTGACCTGGCGGTCGCCGTGCATCAGCACGATCAAGGGCTGTGCCTTGTCGTCCTGCATCACCAGGGTCTTGACCACGCTGTGTTCGTCCACGCCCAGTTGCGCGGCCGATTCGGCCGTGCCGCCGTGGTCCACGTATTCGTAGGGGTGCTCGGTGTAGGCCACGCCAGCGGCCCGCAGCATTTGCGTGGCCGGCGTTTCGCTGACGTGCTTGTCTTTCTTCGCCACCGCTGTTGCCTCAGCCGCCCATCAAGCCGGCACGGCGCGGGCGTAGCCGAAGGCCGCGAAGAAGTGGCAGATGCTGCCGCCCAGCACGAACAAATGCCACACCGCGTGGGCATAGCGCACTTTGTTGTCGAGCATGAAAACCACCGCGCCCAGCGTGTAGCAAAGCCCGCCAGCCACCAGCCAGGCCAGGCCCGCAAAGGGCATGCGTTCCAGCATGGGCGCGATGGCCACCACCGCCACCCAGCCCATGGCCACGTACAGGCCGGTGGACAGCCACGGGTGGCGCAGCCGGTTCAGCAGCTTGACGGTCACGCCCAGGGCCGCCGCCGCCCAGACGATGCCGAACAGCGACCAGCCCCAGGGCCCCCGCAACACGCCCAGCGTGAAGGGCGTGTAGCTGCCGGCGATCAACACGTAGATGGCGGCGTGGTCCATGCGGTTGAACCAGCGCTTGGCGCCGCCTTGGGGCAGCGCGTGGTACAGCGCCGACGTGCCGTAGAGCAGCAGCAGGCTGGCGCCGAAAACGCAGGCGCCGACGATGTCGGGCGCGCTGCCCAGTCGGGCCGCCTGCCACACCAACAGCGGCAGGGCGGCCAGCGCCAGCAAGGCGCCCAGGCCGTGGCTGACGGCGTTGGCGATCTCTTCGCCCCCGCTTTGCGTGCGGTGACCGACCAAGGCACTCACGGCCTCAGTCCCCTTCGACCCATTCGATCTGCGCACCCAGCGCGCGGATGTTCTCAGCGAAGCGCGGGTGGGCGCGGCGCACCGGCGTGGCGTTCTTGATCACGCTACGCCCGGGGATGCTGGCCGCCAGCATCAGCAGCGCAATGGCCACGCGGATGATGTAGGGGCTTTCCACCTCGGCCGGGTTCAGCGTCTTGCCGCCGAAGGTGATGATGCGGTGGGGGTCGCTCTGGAAGGCCTGGGCGCCGAATTTCGACAGCTCGCTGGTCCAGCCCATCGCGCCTTCGTAGACCTTGTTCCAGAACAGCGCGCTGCCTTCGGCCTTCGCGCCCAGGGCCACGAAGATGGGCAGCAGGTCGACCGGCAGATAGGGCCAGGGCGCGGCTTCGACCTTCTGCAGGATGTTCTGCGTGAAGGGCTGCTTGACGCGCAAGGGTCCGTCGACCACGGTGTGGCTCCAGCCGTTTTCGTGCACCACTTGCACGCCGAACTTGGCGAAGGTGCGGTCGATCAGCGGGAACTGCTCGGGCGCGCTGTTCTTCACCGTGATGCAGCCGCCGGTGATGGCGCCCAGCGCCATGAAGGTGACGGCCTCGTGGAAGTCTTCGGCAAACTTGAAATTGCCGCCGCCCAGCGCGCCGACGCCGTGGATGGTCAGGCGGCTGGTGCCTATGCCTTCGATCTGCGCGCCCAGCATCGTCATGAAGGTGCAGAACTCTTGCACATGCGGCTCGCTGGCCGCGTTCATCAGCGTGCTGGTGCCCCGTGCCAAGGCGGCGCAGAGCACGAAGTTTTCGGTGGTGGTGACGCTGGCGTAGTCCAGCCAGTGGTGGTTGGCCTTGAGGCCGCCGTCGGCACGGATGAGCAGCGCCTCGCGGCTGCGTTCCACATGGCAGCCGAAGCGCTCCATCACCTCGACGTGGGGGTCGATCTCGCGCACGCCCAGGGTGCAGCCCTGCACGTCGTTTTCGATGCGTGCCACGCCGAAACGAGCCAGCAGCGGCGGCACCAGCATCACGCTGGAACGCATCTCTTCGGGCAGCTGGTGGGTTTTCGGATCGAACTGGGTGTCGCGGTGGTGCACGTCCAGCACGCCGGTGGCGTAGTCCACCTGCACATGGCTGCCCAGCATGCGGAAGATCTCCAGGATCTTGCGCACGTCGGTGATTTCCGGAATGCCCAGCAGGCGGATCGGCTCGCGGCTGAGCAGCGTGGCGCACAGGATGGGCAGCACCGCGTTCTTGTTCGCCGAAGGGGTGATGCGGCCAACGAGCGGGGTGCCGCCGTGGACGATGAGGTTCGCCATGTGGTTTGGTGTTGAAAGTTCAGGGCCGGATTGTCGCGGTTGGCGCGGGGCTCAGGGCCGCCGCCTCATGGCGCCGCCTCATTGCGCCGGATCGCGGCGCTGCCAGCGGATGGCGTCGATGGCCTGCAAGACCTCGGGCGCCAGGGCGGTGTCCCAGGCCGCCAGATTCTCGTCCAGATGGACCAGGCTGGTCACGCCGATGAGGGTGCTGGCCACGCGCCAGTTGCGGTAGCAAAAGGCCAGCGCCAGCTGCGTGGGCGTCAGGCCGTGGGCGCGGGCCAGCGCGTTGTATTCGCGCGCCGCCGCCAGCGTGTCGGGCCGCGCCCAGCGCTGCTGGCGCATGGTGGCGAAGCGCGCCAGGCGGCCCAGTTCGGGCTGGGCTTCGTCGAAGCCGGGACCGTCGTACTTGCCGGTCAGCGT
>JAYVBO010000505.1:0-2751 GCA_043750435.1 Betaproteobacteria bacterium
GCCAGCGGCTGGCAGCTGGACGGCCGCAAGACCGTGGTGCCCGGCGGCGACGAGGCCGACGCCTACATCGTGCCGGCCCGCGTGAATGACCTCAGCGGCGCCGACAACGACGCCGCCGGCATCGCCCTCTTCCTGGTCGAACGCAGCGCCGCGCAGGTCACCGGCTACCCGACGCAAGACGGCGCGCGCGCCGCCGACGTGACGCTGAAGGCCAGCGCCGCTGCGCTGATCACCAGCGACGGCCACGCCGTGCTGGAAGACGCGGTGGACGCGGGCATCGCCGCGCAATGCGCCGAAGCCGTCGGCCTGATGGACAAGCTGGTGGCCATCACCGTCGAGTACATGAACACGCGCAAGCAGTTCGGCAGCACGCTGGCCGGGTTTCAAGCCCTGCGCCACCGCATGGCCGACGTGAAGATGCAGCTGGAACTGGGCCGCTCGATGAGCTACTACGCCAGCCTGAAGCTGGGCGTGCCCACCGAGCAGCGCCGCCGCGCCATCAGCCAGGCCCGTGTGCAGTTGGGCAACAGCATGCGCTTCGTGGGCCAGCAGTGCATCCAGCTGCACGGCGGTATCGGTTGCACCGACGAGTACATCGCCAGCCACTATTTCAAGCGTTTGACGATGCTGGAAATGAGCCTGGGCGACACCTTGCACCACCTGGGCGAGGTGTCGACGCGCATGCAAGACACGGCCGGTGTGTTCGCCTGAGTGACGCTGCGTTGAGCGCGCTTGCGCCGGGCTCGATCACCGACATCGCCGGCCTGAGGGTCGGCCACGCTGCAGCCCTGGGGCGACCCACGGGCTGCAGCGTCGTCTTGTGCCAGGACCCTGCCGGCGTGGTCTGCGGTGCCGCCGTGCGCGGCGGCGCGCCGGGCACGCGTGAGACCGATCTGCTGCGCCCTGAAAACACGGTGGACCGGGTCCACGCGGTGCTGCTGACCGGTGGCAGCGCCTTCGGCCTGGACGCCGCCGGCGGCGTGATGCGCTGGCTGGACGAGCACGGCCACGGCCTCGTCGTCGGACCCGCGCCCAATGCCCACACCGGCATGCCCGTGCGCGTGCCCATCGTGCCGGCGGCCGTGCTCTTCGACCTGATGGTGGGTGACCCGCGCATCCGGCCCGATGGCTCGACCGGCTATGCGGCTTGCGCGGCGGCGTCCACCGCCCCGCCCATGCAAGGCTGCATCGGCGCCGGCCTGGGCGCCACTGTGGGCAAGCTCTACGGCATTGCCCAAGCGATGAAGGGCGGCGTCGGCACCGCTTCCCTGCGGCTGGGCCGCTACACGGTGGCGGCGCTGGTGGCGGTGAACGCCATTGGGGACGTCATCGACGAACACGGCCGGGTCATCGCCGGCACGCGCACGGCCGACGGCACCGGGCTGGTTGGCGCCATCCGCTCACTGCTGAGCGGCGACGGCCCACCGCAAGTTGTGGCCGGCATGGCCACCACCATCGGCGTCATCGCCACCGACGCGCTGCTGAACAAGGCGCAGGCCACGCAACTGGCCTCACTGGCCCACCACGGCCTGGCGCGCAGCGTCAGCCCGATCACGCCACACGACGGCGATGCCTTCTTCGCCTTGGCCACCGGTGCGGCCGGAGCGGCGGGCGACCTCACGGCGCTCGGCGCGCTGGCGGCCGAGGTGGTGGCGCGGGCCATCCGCAACGCCGTGCTGGCCGCCACCAGCCTGGCCGAGCCGCCGCTGCCGGCCGCCTGCGACCTGGCGGCCCGACTCAGTTGACGGGCTGGCCCGCTGCGCTGGCCCTTTCGGCCGCCAGCATGCGCGTCACCACTTCGGGCATGTGGCAGCTGGCGCGCCAGCCCAGTTCGGTCGCTGCGCGCGTGGCGTCGCCTTGGCTCCAGGCGATGTCGGTGGGCCGGAACAGGCTGGGGTCTGAGTCCAGGTGCTGCCGGCTGTCCAGGCCCACGCCCGCGAAGGCAGCGTCCACGAACTGCTGCAGCGAATGCGCTTCACCGGTGGCAATGACGTAGTCCCGCGGTATGTCGCCTTGCAGCATCTGCCACATCGCCTGCACGTATTCGGGCGCCCAGCCCCAGTCGCGCACGATGTCCAGACGGCCCAGCGACAAACGTTCGGGTGAGCCCTGGGCGATGCGCGCCGCCGCCGCAATGATCTTGCGGGTGACGAAGCGCGCCGGGCGCAACGGCGATTCATGGTTGAACAAGATGCCGTTGCAGACGTAGAGGTCGTAGGCCTCACGGTAGTTCTGCACCAGCCAGTGCGCCGAAGCCTTGGCCACGGCATAAGGGCTGCGCGGTGCGAAAGGCGTGTCTTCGTTGGCCGGCACCGGGCCCACGTGGCCGAAGCATTCACTGGAACTGGCGTGGTAGATGCGGCAAGGCCGGCGCAGCAGGCGCACCGCTTCCATCAGGTTCAGCGTGCCGATGGTGATGCTTTCCAGCGTTTCGGCCGGTTGTTCGAAAGACAAGCCGACCGAACTTTGCGCCGACAGGAAATAGACCTCGTCGGGCTGGCTGTCCATCAACACCGTGACCACGCTGCGGAAGTCTTTGGGCGCCATCGAACGGGTGATGACCCGGCCGTGCAGGCCCAACCGGTGCAGGTTGCCGAAGCTGGCCGCCTGGGCGTCGCGTGACGTACCCCAGACCTCATAGCCCTTGCCGAGCAGCAGTTGCGCCAGATAAGCCCCGTCCTGGCCACCGACACCGCAGATCAAAGCCTTCATGCTGAATAGTTTCCTGGGTTCGGATCTGGGTGACGGGGG
>JAYVBO010000506.1:0-2744 GCA_043750435.1 Betaproteobacteria bacterium
AAAGTCGCGGCCCAGCGTGGCCGCGTGTTCCCACATCGAAACGGCGATGGCCGACGGCGCGGGCAGCAGCACGCGCGGCACGTCGAACACGGCCACACCGGCTTCCCAGAAGAACAGCACCCAGCCGCCGAACAACGCGGCCGTGAGTGTCCCCATGTACGGCTCGGCCCAGCGCGGGCCCTCGATGGCGGCGCAGCGCTGCACACTGAAGACGGCCAGCGCCAAGGTGGCGACGAAGAGCAGCGCGATGGTGGGCGTTGAGAAGTCGGTCATGCGTGTTGCCGCTTGCGCATCACCAGCTTCTCAAGCCCGGCCACGGCTGCGGTCAAGGTCAAGCCCAGCAGGGCCGACAGCACCAGCGCCGACCAGATGCCCACCGTGTTGCCGTAGTAGGAGCCGGTCAGCAGCCGCGCGCCCAGCCCGGCCTGCGCGCCGGTGGGCAGTTCGGCCACCATCGCGCCGACCAGCCCGGCGGCGATGGCGATGCGCAGCGACGGGAACAAAAAGGGCAGGGCAGCCGGCAGGCGCAGCAGCCAGAAAGCCTGCAGCTTGGTCGCCGCGTAGGTGTGCATCAGCTCGGTCTCGATACGCTGCGGCGAGCGCAGGCCTTGCACCATGGCCACGGTGACCGGGAAGAAACAGAGGTACATGGCAATGGCCGCCTTGGGCGCCACGCCCGACAAGCCCAGGCTGCCCAGAACGACCAGCACGATGGGCGCGATGGCCAGCACCGGCACGGTTTGCGAGGCCACGATCCACGGCAGCAGCGCGCGGTCCAGCGTGCGGCTGTGCACGATGGCGGCGGCCAGCAGCACGCCCAGCACGCTGCCCAGCACGAAGCCCACCAGCGTGGACTGCGCGGTGACGGCCGTGTGGAAGAGCAGGTTGCGCGGCGAGTCCAGCGGCCAGTCGACGATGCTGCTGTACAGGTCCATGGCGACTTGATGCGGGGCGGGCAACACGGGGCGTTCCATCGTCATGGTGGCGATGACCAGATCGCGGGTGGTCCAGCCTGGCTGGTCGGCCAGCACGCGTTCGATCACGCCGCTGGCGTTCAGGCCCACGGCGCCGGCGTACCAGAGCAACAGCACGCAGCCCAGCACCAGCAGCACCGGGCCGGTGGATGCGGCGGCGCCGGGGTTACGCACCGTGGCCTACACCCAGCGCCAAGCGCACCTGATGCGCCAACGCGATGAACTCGGGCGTGTCGCGCAGACCCAGCTGGCGCGACTCAGGCAGCGTTGAACGGATGTCGGCCACGATGCGCCCCGGCCGCGGCGACATCACCACGATGCGCGTCGACAGGTAAACGGCCTCGGCGATGGAATGGGTGACGAAGACGACGGTGCGCCGTTCGCGTTGCCACAGCTGCTGCAGCTGCTCGTTCAAGCGGTCGCGGGTGATTTCATCCAGCGCGCCGAAGGGCTCGTCCATCATCAGGATGCGCGGCTCGAAGCCTAAAGCGCGGGCGATGGACACGCGCTGCTGCATGCCGCCCGACAACTGCCAAGGGTATTTGCGCTCGAAGCCCTGCAGACCCACACGCGCCAATTGCTCCATCGCCACCGCGCGGCAGTCGGCTGCGCTGCGGCCCTGGATCTGCAAAGGCAGCATCACATTGGCCAGCACGTCACGCCAAGGAAACAGCGCTGGCGACTGGAAGACATAGCCGTAGGCGCGCGCCAGTCGGGCTTCGTGCGGCGGCTGGCCATTCACCTGCACGCTGCCGGCGCTGATGGCTTCGAGGTCGGCGATGACGCGCAGCAGCGTGGTCTTGCCGCAGCCCGACGGGCCGATGAGGGCGACGAATTCGCCCGGCGCGATGGCCAGATCGACTTCGTGCAAGGCGTGTACCGGCGCGTCGGCTGCGGGGTAGACCACGCTGGCGCGGCGGACGGATACGGCCAACTCGGCTTCAGTCATGGAGGTGCATCGGGGCAGGCGGCGAGTCTCGGTTGGGGGTCAGCGAATTCTGATCCAAGGAAGCCAGTTCCATGCCAGTCGCTAGCATGCAGCTTGCATACCATCGCCCACCCTGACCCCAGGTTCCGATTTCGTGCATCCGACAGGAGCGTGCCGCATGACCTACACCGTTACCCCGACGCACGGAACACCGCCCGCGTCCGACGTCCGCGCCGGCCGGCGCAGCGCGGCCGAATACACGCAAGCCTTTGCCGACGCTGCGCCGCGCCTGACGCGCACGCAGGCGCTGGCCGAAGCTGAGCGCTGCCTGTACTGCTTTGATGCGCCCTGCATCACTGCCTGCCCCACCGGCATCGACGTGCCCAGCTTCATCAAGCGCATCAGCGACGACAACCTGCGCGGCGCGGCGCGCGCCATCCTCGATGCCAACCCGCTGGGGGGCACCTGCGCCCGCGCCTGCCCCACCGAAGTGCTGTGCGAACAGGCCTGCGTGCGCCACCATCAAGGCGGACCGCAGCAGGGCAAGCCGGTGGAAATCGGCCGCCTGCAGCGCTACGCCGTTGATGCGGTGATGGACCGTCCGGTGACCGCGCTGTTCACCCGCGCCGCACCCACCGGCCGGCGCGTGGCCGTGGTGGGCGCCGGGCCGGCTGGCATCGCCTGCGCCTTCATGCTGGCGCGGCGTGGCCACGACGTGGTGGTTCACGACGCCCGCCCGGCCGCCGGTGGCTTGAACGAATACGGCCTGGCGGCCTACAAGATGGCCGGCGACTTTGCGCAGGCTGAACTGAACTGGCTGCTGCAGATCGGTGGCATCACGC